>NZ_MUFI01000056.1:0-18869 GCF_001996265.1 Salinivibrio sp. MA440 | reverse complement strand
CATTATTTCCATATATCAGAGAAATGTAAACGCGTAATGTCACACCTTGTTAACATTACGTCACCGAGCTGTCAGCAAAATAACAACACATGAGTGACGCCACTTTTTTACGTGATTTAACGGAAGAGACGCCTAACTAAGGAATACTTATGACAGATACCCTCTACGCCCTCGTTGCGTTCTCACCCATTGTGGTGGCTGCTATTTTACTGGTGGGGTTAAACTGGCCTGCCAAAAAGGCGATGCCGGTTGCCTTTATCATGACAGTCTTGATCGCACTATTCCAGTGGCAAATGAGCGCAGCCCGCGTATCGGCCTCTATTGCCCAAGGACTCATTATCACCGCCGCTGTCCTGTGGATCGTGTTTGGTGCCATCCTTTTACTTAACACGTTAAAGCACACAGGCGCGATCACCGTGATTCGAAATGGTTTTACCACTATCTCGGACGACAGGCGAATACAAGCCATTATCATCGCTTGGTGTTTCGGCTCTTTTATTGAGGGAGCATCTGGGTTTGGGACACCTGCTGCAATTGCCGCGCCACTCTTGGTTGCCATCGGTTTCCCTGCGCTTGCAGCGGTAGTGGTCGGCATGATGATCCAGTCAACCCCTGTGTCATTCGGCGCCGTGGGGACCCCCATTATCGTCGGGGTTAATAAAGGATTAGACAGTCATGCTATTGGTCAGACCCTCACCGCCAACGGCAGCGATTGGGCCACCTACTTGCAGGCAATTACCACGCAAGTCTCGTTTATTCATGCGGTGATCGGCACCCTTATGCCGCTGCTCATGGCTATGATGCTGACCCGTTTTTTTGGAAAAAATAAAAGCTGGAAAGAAGGCTTGGCGGTCGCGCCTTTTGCAATTTTTGCTGGTTTAGCCTTTACGGTTCCCTACGCGCTCACCGGCTGGCTGCTCGGCCCGGAGTTTCCATCACTACTCGGCGGGCTCGTCGGTATTGTGCTGGTCACGATAGCCGCGCGGAAAGGATTTCTTGTTCCCAAGACGCAGTGGGACTTTGATGATGAATCCACGTGGCCGACACATTGGCTAGGATCATTAAAAATGGACCTTAAAATCCAAGATAAACCCATGAGCATGGCTATGGCTTGGACGCCCTATATACTATTAGCTGTCTTCTTGGTGATTAGCCGCGTCAGCCCAACCGTTAAAACCGCACTCACGGATGTGAGCTTAAGTTTCTCCACTCTGTTTGGTGAAACGGGCATCAATGCCGCCATTCAGCCTTTATATCTCCCTGGGGGCATTCTGGCATTTGTGGCCTTACTCGCCGTCTTATTACAAGCTCGTCAATTAGCCCCACTAATGACAGCTGCACGCGAGTCGAGTAAAACACTGATCGGCGCCGGCTTTGTCTTGGTCTTTACGATTCCAATGGTGCGTATTTTTATCAACTCAGGCGTGAATGGTGCCGAACTCGTCAGTATGCCCGTGATGACCGCACGATTTGCCGCTGATCTGGTCGGCGATGGCTTCCCAGCGCTGAGTGCAACAATTGGCGCATTAGGCGCATTAGGCGCATTTATTGCCGGTTCAAACACCGTTTCGAACATGATGTTTAGTCAATTTCAGTTTGAAGTCGCACAGACCCTGGGCGCATCGACGGTGGTTGTCATTGCTCTACAGGCCGTTGGCGCGGCCGCTGGCAATATGATTGCAATACACAACGTCGTCGCCGCCTCTGCAACCGTTGGCTTACTTGGGCGAGAAGGCGCGACGCTCAGAAAAACGATTTTACCCACGCTGTATTATTTAGTCGCGGCCGGCATTATTGGCATTATATTGGTGAACATACTGCAATTTGCTGATGTGCTCACTGTAGCGTAATCTCAATCCATCAGGCCGAGCGTCTCTCGGCCTGCCTCACCACAAGCGGGCCAGCTAGGCTGACCCCAGCCTTTGTAAACATGAAGGAAAGGAACGCTTATGAATACCCCATCACGTTTGTCGTCAACCCAGCAGCAAACTTTTCTCTCGACGTTGACGGACATCGTGGGCAAAGACAACCTCCTTACCGATAAAAGCCAAACCCAGCACTATCGCATGGGGTGGCGCTCTGGGGGCGGATCGGCACTGGCCGTGATCTTTCCAACCTCGTTAGTGATGCAATGGCGCGTGCTACAAGCTTGTGTTGCAGCCGATGTGGTCATGATTATGCAAGCGGCTAACACGGGGTTAACCGAGGGCTCTACGCCCAAAGGGGATGACTATGATCGTGATGTCGTTATTATCAACACCACCCGCCTCGACGGATTACAATTGATTGATGATGGCAAGCAAGTGATCAGTTTCCCTGGCACCACACTGCATCACTTAGAGAAAACGTTGCGTCCCCACCATCGAGCGCCTCACTCGGTCATCGGCTCGTCGTGTATTGGCGCCTCAATTGTCGGCGGCGTGGCGAACAACTCAGGGGGAGCGCTAGTGAAGCGTGGCCCAGCTTATACGGAATATTCGCTATTCGCGCAACTGACTGAACACGGTGAATTAGTACTGGTCAACCATTTAGGTATTGCCCTGGGTGACGACCCAGAAACCATACTCTCTCGCGTTGAAAAAGGGGATTACCGTCGCGAAGACGTTGTGTTTGACGACCGTAAAGCCTCCGCCCATGACTATGAGCACATCTTGCGTGATGTCGATGCCGACAGCCCTGCTCGTTATAACGCAGATAAACGTCGCCTGCATGAAGTAAGCGGGTGTGCCGGTAAACTCGCTGTGTTCGCTGTGCGACTAGACACCTATCCTATCCCTGAGCGCGAGCAAGTTTTTTATCTGGGTACCAATGATCCAGATGTCTTCAATACGCTGCGTCGACGTGTACTGTCTGAATTGTCGCATTTGCCAGAGGTCGGTGAATACATGCACCGTGATGCCTTTAATATCGCCGAGCGTTACGGAAAAGACGTGTTTCTCGCGATTGGGCAACTGGGTACCGATTCAATCCCCAAGATGTTTGCCTTAAAAGCCCAGATCACCGCCTGGTTAGACAAAGTACCGCTGCTGCCTAAGTCCTTACCCGACAAAGTGATGCAGTATGCCAGTCAATTATTTCCTCAGCATTTACCCAAACGCATGTTGGCATTTCGCGATCGATATGAGCATCACTTGATCGTGAAAGCCTCTGACGAGGGCATTAATGAGATATCCGCCTTTTTAAGCCGCTTTTTTGCCGAGCACCCAGACAGTGACTATTTTGCCTGTAATGCGGATGAAGCCAAAAAAGCGATGTTGCATCGTTTTGCCGCCGCCGGTGCAGCGATCCGCTATCACATTATGCACCACCGGGATAGTGAAGACATTTTGGCTCTCGACATTGCACTAAAACGTAATGAAACCGAATGGCAAGAACACTTGCCCGAAGAGATTGAACAAAACATAGTGACAAAGCTCTATTACGGCCATTTCTTCTGTCATGTGTTTCACCAAGATTATGTGATCAAAAAAGGCGCAGACGTGGCAGCAATCAAAGCTAAGATGCTGGCGCAATTAGAAACCCGCGGCGCGAAATATCCGGCAGAGCATAATGTGGGACACCTTTATGCGGCAGAGCCCGATTTAGCCAACTTTTATCATCAGCTTGATCCAACCAACAGCTTCAACCCTGGGATCGGAAAAACCGGCAAGAAAAAGTACAGCACCGATTGCCAATGTCTTGACCATCAATTGCGGCACCCAACCTCGGATACCGTGATCAAGACAGCAACGTCAGGCTCATCGACAACCGCATCTCACTAGCCGCCGAACAACAAGCGAGTCAAGTCGCGCCTAGAGTGCGACTTTTTCTCGTATAAAGCGGGCAAAACGTGGGATCCCTTTATCCGTCACGCCGTTATAACGTACGACAATGGTCTGCCCCTTCTCAGGCGGGCGTTGACGCTGTTGATCGGTAAAACCAGAGCCAACGTTAAACACAGTGCCATCCGCCATCTGCACTTGGAGTGATCCCATCATTCCGGTCAAACGTCCCTGCCCCGGATTCATTCCCACCACAGACACATCGACTTCTTGGTACGCCTTAAGCTTGACCAAGCTATCAACGCGCGCGCCAAGGTATAAACTCTCTGGATGATGCAGCATCAGCCCTTCGCCACCCGCGTCGGTGATTTGAGCCAAGCGATCGGCCAGTGCTTGGTCATTGGCCACCGGCTGCTGCTCAACCCACTGGATCACGTCGCCTCCTTGCTCGGCCAGGCGTTTTAATGCCAGATAGCGCTCAGCGAAGGGGCCAGGATGCTGTGGAAGATCGAACACGTAAAAACCAATACGTTGCCAGTCACTGTCATTTGGCGTCTTATCAAGTACCGTTCGCAATACGGTTTGAAATTCACCGCGCCCAGCCCATAACTCCCCATCAAGGGGCACATTAGGCAAGGCTGCCAGAAACGATTGCGGTGCATGAATGGGATTCCCCTGGCGCGTCAACAATTCCGTGCCGGTCCAGTAGGCCCGAATGCCGTCTAGCTTCTCACTCGCCCAAAAGCCTTGATAGCTTTGTGACGCTAACTGCCCATCCACGCCGTGCATCAATGCCGGTGCCGATGGAGCACTCAATGATATGGCCGGGGATAGCACACAAGCAGAAAGCAAACCAATACTGAGCCCGTTAATATATCGCATCATTGTCCTCCTTATCGCATAAGGCTAAAGGCTAACCAGAATCTAAGCCTAAGCGGTAAAAGGAAGATGATTTTGGCAGTAAGCTAGCAACAGTTATTGTTCGGTAGTGAGGTTTGCAATGCATCGTGATAACTGACTCGCGGGCTTTTTTATGCCTGGTGGGAAAAGGCATAGATGAAGGTGCCATTTTTGATCACATCAATCACACGAGATGATAAATCAGTGGGTAATGCCGGGCATCCCCAACTTCGTCCAAGACGACCGCTTTGCTCAATCATGGCGGGATTGGCGTAGTCAGCACCGTGAATCACAATTGCCCGTTCACGCGCCTTATCATTCAAACCTTCAGAGAGGCCATCTAAGCGTAGCGAATAGCCGTGTTTGCCGTGATACGTTTCCGCAGCACGATAAATGCCGAGGGATGTTTGTCGCGAATTGACGCGATTAGAAAACGTCTTGGCATACAGATTCCCGCTGTTCTTGCCATGCGAGACGTACGAACGAAAAAGGACATTACGCGTTTTGACATTAATCACCCAAAAGCGTTTCTCGGTCGACGGCTTACCATAATCAATCAACGTCATCACAGGTTTGGCACTGTGATGCTGGGAAAAGTGACGGTAGGCATCGGCAAAAGCGTGATAAGACACCTCTCCTTCAAGGTGAAGGGATTGATATAGCCCACTGACGTCATCTTTAAAGCTGGCCAATACGGGATGAGAGATGCTCAACGTAAGTAAGCCCAACAGCCCAAGTCCCCAAGAGGGAAGAATGAATCGCATCATGATGTGCTCCTTGTTTTGCCACTGCAATACAGGCTATCTAGTTAGCGTGCCTGTATTGACAAAAACAAAAACCGTGCCATAAAGACACGGTTTCATTAGCTATTGATAGTTAGGTAATTTAATCAGCTCACCGCAGACCGACGTACACGCGCAAGTCGACGGTGGCAGAAGGTTGCCACAATTAAAGCGCAGCCATTGCGTTTTTGATCCGCTTATCAGACACCGGGTACGGGGTACCCAGTTGCTGAGCAAAGTAACTCACGCGTAGCTCTTCAATCATCCAACGAATCGCCTTCACCTCATCAGGCACCGGCTTTCCTTTTGGCAGCTTGTTATACAGCGTTTTATAGTCGTTCATGACCGACTCTATCTTGAGCATATGGTTACGATCGCGCGTCGGATCGACGGGTAATTTTTCTAGTCGACGCTCTATCGCCTTCATATAGCGCAAAATATCCGGCAGCCGCTCCCAACCACAGTCGGTGGCAAACCCTTTGTATATCAAGCCTTCCAATTGCGCTTTAATATCAGACATAGCAAATGCCATCGACAAATCTACTTTGCCTTTCAGTTTTTTGTTGATAGTAAACGCATGCGTCAGGATTTGCTCAACGTGCTGAGCAATGTCGACCACTGTATCGCCTAGCTCTGCACGCACGGTTTCTTTTAACGACTCAAACTCGGCCTCTTCCCAAGTAAGGCCGCCGTGCTGAGCAATTAATTTATCGACGCCACAAGCAATACAATCATCGATTAAATCCAGCACACGCCCATAGGGGTTAAAGTACAGCCCCAGCTTTGATTTGTTGGGTAAATGTGCATGAAGATACTTAATCGGCGATGGCACATTGAGTAAAATCAACCGGCGCTGTCCGGCCTGCATCGCTTTTATTTGCTGATCTTCCGTTTCAAATAAGCGAATCGCGACGCTGTCTTTTTCATCCACCAGTGCCGGGTAAGCCTTGACTTCAAAGCCATGTTTTTTTTGCTGATAACGCGATGGCAAACGGCCAAAGTGCCATTGCGTGATCCCTTGCTGCTCAATGTCATCATCTGCCACGTCCGACAAGGTGGCCTGAACCTGGTCTTTGAGTGACACTTTAAGCGCGTTCAGATCTTCGCTTTCCGCGAGGGTTCGATTTTTATCATCGACGACGCGGAACTGCATCCGCAAATGCTCTGGCAGTTGGCTGAAGTTCCAGCTTTCACGCGCAATCGTCACCCCTGACATCTGCTTAAGGGCTTTTTCCATACTATCTAGCAAAGGCGCCTCTAGTGGCGTCACGCGCTGTAAGATTGCATCGGCATAGTTGGGGGCCGGGACAAAGTTACGACGTAACGGCTTAGGCAAGGATTTGATCAATGCGACAATCAGCTCATGACGCAGACCCGGCACATGCCAATCAAAGCCCTCTTCAGATACCTGGTTGAGAATCGGTAACGGAATATGCACCGTGACCCCATCATGATCTTGCCCGGGTTCAAACTGATAACTGAGCTTGAGTTTGACGTTATCTTGATACCAAACGTTGGGATAATCTAACTCGGTGACATGGCTCGCATCACCTTGCAGCAGCATGGCTTTTTCGAAATTCAGTAAATCGGGATCGTCCTGACGGGCTTTTTTCCACCAGCTATCAAAGTGGCGACCACTGACCACGCTGTGATCGAGACGCTGATCATAAAAATCAAACAAGGTGTCATCGTCTGCCAAAATATCGCGGCGACGCGATTTAAGCTCTAGCTCTTCCACCTCCGCAAGCAGCTTTTGATTTTGACGGAAAAAGGCGTGCTTAGTCTGCCAGTCGCCTTCAACCAGCGCCGAGCGAATAAATAGTTCGCGGCTGAGCACAGGATCAATCGGGCCATAGTTTACTTTGCGGCTGGCAACAATCGGGATCCCGTATAAGGTCACTTTTTCGCTTGCCATGACAGCCGCCTGCTTCCGAGACCAATGCGGCTCACTGTAGGTGCGCTTAATCAGATGCTGCGCCAAGGGTTCGACCCACTCGGGTTGGATCCGCGCGGCAATTCGCCCCCATAATTTGGAGGTTTCGACCAGCTCGGCCACCATCACCCATTTAGGCTGTTTTTTAAATAAGCCCGATCCAGGAAAAATATGGAAACGTGCATTGCGGGCACCTTGGTAATCGTTCTTCTCTTGGTCTTTTAAACCAATATGACTCAACATACCGGCGAGTAAGGCCATATGCACAGCCTGATAGTTTGCCGGCTCTTGGTTAAATGCGCTGTTTTGCTCTTTCATTACCTGGGTAATTTGGTAGTGGACATCTTGCCACTCTCGTACACGCAGGTAGTTGAGGTAGTCTTTTTTACACTGCTTGCGGAACTGGTTATTCGACAGCAATTGTTGCTGCTCTTTCACGTAGCCCCACAGATTAACATACGCTAAAAAGTCGGATTCTTTATCGGCAAACCGGCGGTGCTGCTCATCGGCTTGTTGCTGTTTGTCCGCCGGACGCTCACGCGGATCTTGAATCGCCAGCGCGGCAGCAATCACCATCACTTCATTGAGTGCCCCATACTTAGGCGCTTCAATCACCATGCGCGCTAAACGCGGATCAATCGGAAGCTTGGCCAGGGTTTTGCCCACTCCCGTCAGCTGACGCTTGGAGGCCACTTGTCCGGATTTAATTGCCCCCAGCTCTTCGAGTAAGCGCACACCGTCTTTAATGTGACGGCTATCAGGTGGCTGAACAAACGGAAAGGCTTGAATATCACCCAGACCAAGCGCCGTCATTTGCAAAATCACCGACGCCAGATTGGTTCGAAGAATTTCCGGATCGGTAAACTCAGGTCGACCTAAAAAATCGTCTTTGCTATAAAGGCGAATACAAATCCCTTCTGACACACGCCCGCAACGGCCCTTACGCTGGTTGGCACTGGCTTGCGAAATTGGCTCAATGGGCAACCGCTGTACCTTGGTGCGGTAGCTATAGCGTGAAATGCGCGCCGTACCCGGATCAATCACATACTTGATCCCCGGGACCGTCAACGAGGTTTCTGCGACGTTGGTGGCCAGTACAATCCGTCGCCCAGAATGAGATTGAAAAACACGATTTTGTTCGCCGGCAGAAAGCCGAGCATAGAGCGGTAAAATCTCGGTATCCCGTAACTGGCGACGTTGCAAGTGATCGGCTGTGTCACGAATTTCTCGCTCACCATTCATAAAGATCAGAATGTCGCCTGGCCCTTCGGTGCAAAGCTCATCGACGGCTTCGCTAATCGCTTCAAGCTGATCGCGGTCGCTTTCATCGTCTTCAGCCAACGGACGATAGCGCACGTCAACCGGATAAGTGCGGCCAGACACCTCAATCATGGGGGCATTGTTGAAATGCTTAGAAAAACGTTCTGGGTCGATGGTCGCCGAGGTGATGATGACTTTTAAGTCGGGACGCTTTGGCAGCAACTCGCGCAAATAGCCGAGAATAAAGTCGATATTGAGGCTACGTTCATGCGCTTCATCGATGATAATGCAGTCATACTGATTGAGATAACGGTCATGCTGAATTTCTGCTAACAAGATCCCGTCAGTCATCAGTTTTACTTGCGTCGCATCTGACACCTTGTCATTAAAACGCACTTTATAGCCGATACTACGGCCAAGCTCGACATCAAGCTCATCAGCAATGCGAGAAGCAACAGAGCGCGCCGCCAAGCGACGTGGCTGCGTGTGACCAATGGTCCCTGCAACACCCAGCCCTAATTCCATACAAATCTTGGGTAGCTGAGTGGTTTTACCCGATCCCGTTTCACCGGCAATAATCACTACCTGATGGTTGGCAATAGCCTCGGCAATATCGTCTTTTTTCTGACTAACGGGCAATGCCTCAGGATAACTAATGGTGGGCGTGCTCGTTTGTCGCGATAAGACGCGCTGCATGCTTTGCGCCATATCCGCGGCGATTTGATCGTAAACGGCCTGTTTGGCATCGTTTTTATTGATTTTCTGCGCACCGTGAATGCGTTTTTTAAAGCGAAAACGGTCTTGCAGCATACAATCGTTTAAGGCTGCAAATAGCGTGTCTGGCGTGTTGTGATGACGTGAACTCAAGGCGATTCCTGCTTACTGCTTAATCTTTTAAGGCGTTTATCAGTGTCACAGCCGATAAATAAGGTTGATTGGTGTCGCATCCTATCACAAAGTAAAAAGAATCAAACCTGCATAGGATTCGCGCCGTATTCTATGACAGACCGAAATGACTTCGCAGTAGGGAGAAGCGCCATGCTTAAACAGCTATTTAGTAAATTAGAATCTGCCTTTGCGGCCGATCTGGGGCAACAGGGCGATCAGGCAGGCTTATCACGGCATCAAGCGATGGCTGGCCTGCTCAGTGAAGTCGCCATGGCGGATCATGATATTGATGAAAGGGAGAAGGAGACCAAGAAAGCACGGATCTGCCAACTGTTATCGCTTGAGACCACGCAAGCTGAATTGTTACTTGAGCAAGCACGACAACACAGTGAGCATGCAACGTCACTCTATGAATATACCGACAAATTACGCGATCTCGACCCGCACACACGGATTTTGCTTATCGAAGCCATGTGGTCGGTGGCTTACGCCGATGAAAACATCGACCCCTTAGAGGAAGCCGTGATTCGAAAAACGGCCGAGCTACTTTATGTCGATCATGCTGACTTTATTCGCGCCAAATTAACGGTTATCGACAACGATGAGCGTGACTAGCAACGCGTGGTAGTTAACTCGTTCGCGCACGCATAATCACGGGGCCATTTACCGTGGAGACTTGCTCGAGCGGAGTCGCAAACACCTCTGAAAGTTGGCGATCGGTTAACACCTGCCCAGGGCGCCCAGTGGCAACAAGGCGTCCCTGGTTAAGCAATAATACCTTATCGGCATGTACCAATGTCCGGTTGAGATCGTGATTCGCCATCACAATCGCAATGCCATAAGTTGCTGCCATCATGCTAATTTCTTGGTAGATGATTTCTTGTTGTGCCACATCAAGCCCAGTTGCCGGTTCATCCAGTAATAGCAGACACGCATGAGGGTTAAGTGACGGCAGCACTTGCAACAAAGCGCCGGCGAGACGAACACGTTGCCATTCTCCTCCGGACAAGCTATCAATGCGCCGATGGAGTTTATCGGAAACAGCTAAACGCGAGGCGATATGATTCACCGCCTCATCACGTGCGCTGCCAGCCATTCGCTGTAAGCTTTGTTTTGGTAAGCTTGGTCTTGGTAAGCTATCAAGCACCAGATTAAGGTATTCAAACACCGCCATGACGAACGCCGGACGTTGATGCTGCATCAGGTAGCCGCGCCACTGCGCCAATGTTTGCCGGGTTTGACCGCCGAGACGTTGGCCATTGATCGCGATGTGACCAGTCTCTGGCATCTCTAATCCCGAGAGAAGCTGTAACAAGGTACTTTTGCCACTGCCATTAGGCCCAATTAAATGCACCACCTGCCCAGCTTCAACGGATAGGGAAAGGGGGAAAAGCCGCGGCGGCAAACTCACATCTTGCGCATGAACCACCATTACCCTGCCCTCACTAACATCCAAATAAACAAAGGTGCACCAATCACACTGGTCACCACACCAACAGGTAACTCCGCCGAGGGAATAATAAGCCGTCCAATGGTATCCGCACAGACGAGCAATAATGCGCCGGCAAGCGCCGACATTGGTAGCAAGTAGCAATTACGGCTGCCCAACCATAAGCGCAAATAATGCGGCACAATTAGACCAATAAAGCCGATCACACCGGCCGTCGCAACCGATACCCCAACCAGTATGCTCACGAGCACAATCAACTGCCAACGCAGCCGATGAGTATCAAGTCCCAATTGCTGTGCTTGTTGGTCGCCAAGCATGAGTTGATCGAGTTTTTGCCCGTAGCGCCATAATAGCGCAATACAAGGTAAGGTTATCGACAATATCGCAACATGCTCTAAACGCATGCCCGATAGCGATCCCATTAACCAAACCATTAATTGGCGTAGGTTAAAGTCGGTGCTGAAATAAAATGTCAATGTCACTCCCGAGCCGGCTAAGATGCTCAGGGCAACCCCCACCAATAAAATTCGGGACGTGGCTAATGCCCGGCGTGCCAACATCACCAATATTAAGGTAAAGGCACTGGCGCCTAGCATCGCAGCAATCGCCATATGCGAGCTTGATGCCCACGTAGGCGCAAGCAGTAATAATAAGACGACCGCAATGCTCGCCCCACCGGAGATCCCAAGCACACCCGGCTCAGCCAAAGGATTACCCAGCAATACTTGCAAGCTGGCTCCCGCCATCGCCAGCGACGCTCCTATCAATAATGCAGCTAACACCCGAGGCAAACGCAGCTGGATCAGCAGTTGTTGCGCCAATGGCGAATCGGGCGCGAGCGGATTAATCCAGAGCTCTCCCACACTCAGCGCCGCGCCACTGGCTAACAACAAAAGACAGGAAAAAAGACATAACGCGCGCCGCCAACGGATATGTTGGCGGGCGGTGAGTGATGACACTTGCATGGGTCGTTCGACCATCTATTCAGCACATAATAATGCAATGTACTTTACCGACTGAATCAACGGTTGAAAAGCGCTAACGCCCAGCGTGTGGCAAGAGTACGCAATTACGCTGATGTTGTATTCACATACAAGGGCTGGTCGGCATCAGGGCGAAAAGGCGTGGCTAATAATCCAGCACGATGGCCAACCGGCACATTCGCATTGGGGAAGATCACGACTTCACCGTCTTGCTCAGCATGAATGCTCATGCCTTCATCCGTGGCCAAGCATTCACCTTGCTGAAACGGCGTAAAGTTCTTCGCCGAGGATGAAAACGTCAGCGCAAACTGCTCGGTGTGTTTCGTCAACGTGCGTGTTACTCGATAAAAACGCATGGGTGTCAGTGTCGAGGGCAACGCAGTCTCGCTAAGGAGCGTGCGTAATGTCTGATTAAGCGGTGCATACTCACGCATGTCGTTCTCATACAGTGGCGCAACACGCCCCATTTCTAAGGTCGCCGCCAAGGCATCATGATGGTTGGCGCTGTACCAACTGAATGTGGGGGATGGCGATTGTGACAGAACACTCGCATCCATTTGCGCATCGTTGAGCAAGGCCGCCAGTGGGCGTACATCCGTCGCTTTAGACGTTGTGGGGATCACACCAAACATATAGTGGACAGAGTCGCGAATAGCGCTGTGTAAATCCAAGTGCCAACGCTGCATTGACGCGGGCTGCGCCGCAAAAAAGTTACTGACTGCTTGCTGTAGCTGGTTGGCCAAGTAGTGTTCTTCGTTTTTTTCTTGATTCCAGCCACCAAAAAGACGGTTCAAGTTATCTTCAATAAACCGGGTATGGGCTTTAATGGCTTCTGCATGACCAATAATAAGCAGTAACGGCACCGTCGGAATCAATGCGCCACTGAGAATATCGGCCAGCAACCCGTCAATCAGCTCAATCGGTGCGGTTTCATCACCATGGATCCCCGCAGATAAGACCACGCAACGCGAGACCGTGGGGTTGTCAGGTTGAATGCGAACCACACCGGGCATGTGGTGTATGAAGGTCAGAGACGACTGATGCCATTGGTCGGCTTGGAACGCGTGAGGCGCGGTCAGGGCGGCATCAATAAAGGCGCCTGGGCGTGCTGTCAGCATAATGCTTCCTTTTATTACAACTAGACAACAAAACGTTACAACGAGATAACCAATAACCCCAGTGTTTTATCCTGACAATGTGATCATGTATAGACAAATTAAAAAGCCGTGAACCAAAGGCACACGGCTTTCTATTGTGGTGCTATCACCACCGACAAGTTGATGTAGGCTTACTTTTCAACTTCTGCATTTTCAACTCGTGCTTTAAGTTTTTGGCCGGGTCGAAAAGTGACAACACGACGCGCCGTGATCGGAATATCTTCCCCTGTTTTAGGGTTTCGACCGGGCCGTTGATTCTTGTCTCGCAAATCAAAATTACCAAAACCGGACAGTTTGACTTGCTCGCCACTTTCAAGCGCTTTTCGTACTTCTTCAAAAAACACTTCGACTGTATCCTTGGCGTCCCGTTTGCTAATCCCGATATTTTCAAACAGGTTCTCAGCCAAATCGGCTTTCGTGAGCGCCATAGGTTTTCCCTCAAGAATTGTTTAACATATTGGCAATACCGCAGTATCGACACCGCCATTCTACACGTGGTCTACGCGTCTTTAGCCCTTGTATTTTAGGAACATTCGAAAACCACTTAAAAACAAGTGTATGCCAACTGGCTGATTTGCGCCAACTTTTTTACATGAAAAAAAATAGCGCCATGTCCAAAAAATTGACCTTTTAAACCAATGCGTTACACGTTTATCTGCCGTTACGTCTATAAATGGACAACCTCTGTGGTCGATATTAGACGCTTTTATCAATAATTGAACAATTAATAAACAAATATAGCGAGTTTATTCAGTTTTTCAAACGCATAGATGTTAGGCCATTTAGGCATAAAAAAAGCAGCGTTACCGCTGCTTTTTTCACTTAAATGGGGCTAATCTCGCAAGACCACGCCCAGTTTTTCTGAGAGGTTGTGCACGACACCCGACACCGCGTCACTGATATCGGCCTCTTCTAGGGTGCGCTCATCCGATTGCAAAATAAGTGCTATCGCTAAGCTCTTCTTCCCGTCTTCTACCCCTTTACCGGTATACAGGTCGAAAAGTTGTGCATCTTTAATCAGCGCATTACCACTTTGCAAACACGCAGCGACTACATCACCTGATGCGAGCGACTCATCGGCAATCACCGCAATATCACGACGGTTTGCAGGGAACTTGGACAGACCGGCCGCTTCAGGAATAAAGCGCGTATCAATCGCTTGCCATTCCAGCTCAAACACCACGGTGCGCCCATTTAAGCCAAACTCGCGTTCTAGCTCTGGGTGTAGCGTACCAATATGGCCGACAACATTGCCATCAAACTCAATCGCTGCAGTTTGGCCTGGGTGCATCGCAGGATGAGAGGCTGACACAAAGCGGAAATCATTCAACTGACCGGTTAGCTCAAGCACCGCTTCCAGATCCCCTTTCAAGTCAAAGAAATCAACCGTTGCGCTGGTCAGAGCCCAATGCTCTTCGCTACTTGGTCCGGCAATAATCCCGGCAAGCATCCGCTCTTGGCGAATGTTATCTTGACGTATGTCACCGCTCATATCGCCTTCAGGCGTGAAGCGTAAACCAAACTCAAACAAACGTACGCGCGGTTGTTGACGCTTTTGATTATAGGCCACCGTATTGAGCAAACCAGGTAATAAGCTTAAGCGCATCGCGGACATATCCGCCGAGATGGGGCTTGGCAGGATTAACGGCGCCACATTCGGCACAATCAACGCCTGTTGCTTGGGCTCAACAAAGCTATAAGTGATCGCTTCATGGAAACCACGGTCAACCAGAAGATCACGTACACGCTTGAGTGGCATCGCCGCTTCTTTATATTCGCGCATGGTGAGCGCAGCTTTCGGCGCACGGGTCGGAATATTGTCGTAGCCATAGATACGACCCACTTCCTCAATCAAATCTTGCTCGATGGCAATATCAAAACGCCAGCTTGGTGCCGTTGCTTCCCAACCTTGATCGGTGGTCGTCACCGCACAGCCTAAGCGGGTCAAAATGGCATCGACATCCTTGTTGTCAATAGCATGCCCGAGTAAACCATCGAGCTTGGTACGACGAAGTGTGACAGTGTCACAAGCTGGCAAGGTGTTAGTGGACTCAGCCGTCACAATCTCGCCCGCTTCGCCGCCACAGATAGCCAGCAATAATTCAGTGGCTCGCTCCATCGCTGCGGCTTGCAGTGCCGGATCAACCCCGCGCTCAAAGCGGTGAGATGAATCTGTGTGTAGACCATAGCTACGTGCGCGACCACGAATCGCTTCCGGGGCAAAAAAGGCTGACTCTAACAGAATATCTTGGGTTTCTGTGGTCACACCTGACTCTTGGCCGCCAAAAATGCCTGCCATCGCCAACGCTTTTTTCTCATCCGCAATAACGAGCGTTTGCGTATTTAGTTTGGCTTCATTGCCATCAAGTAAGGTCAGTGCTTCGCCTTCTTCGGCTAAACGCACCACGATGCCACCTTCAATCTTGCCAAGATCAAACGCATGCATTGGCTGACCTTGCTCAAGCATCACATAGTTGGTGACATCCACCACAGGATCGATAGAACGAATACCACTGCGACGCAGTTTTTCTTGCATCCACAACGGGCTCTGCGCATTAAGATCAACGTTTTTTACCACACGGCCCAGATAACGTGGGCACGCTTGCGGCGCATCGATGCGCACCGATACTTTGTCTTCAATGCTGGCAGCAACAGGCGTAATGGTAGGCTCTGTTACATCGGTGCGGTTTAATACGCCCACTTCACGCGCCAAGCCACGTAGGCTCAAACAATCAGCGCGGTTTGGGGTCAAATCCACATCGATGGTGACATCGTTGAGTGCAAGATAATCACGGATGTCAGTACCAATCGGCGCGTCAGCGGGCAATTCGATAATCCCATCCGATTCCACATCGATACCCAGCTCGGTGAACGAGCACAACATACCGAATGATGGCTGACCGCGTAGCTTAGCCTTTTTGATTTTAAAATCACCCGGCAATACCGCTCCAACCATGGCTACCGCCACTTTTAAGCCTTGGCGACAATTCGGCGCACCACAGACAATATCCAGTAACTCATCGTTACCTACATTAATTTTAGTGACCCGCAGTTTGTCTACGTCAGGGTGTTGACCACATTCCACCACTTCACCCACAACCACACCGCTAAACTCGCCAGCCACGGGGGCAATCTCGTCAACTTCAAGACCGGCCATGGTGATCTGGTGGGCAAGCGCGTTGGTGTCGTTTGCTGGATTTACCCACTCTCTCAACCAAGATTCACTGAATTTCATTATTACCTTGCCCCACTGATTACTTAAATTGTTTCAAAAAGCGCAGATCGTTCTCAAAGAACGCACGAAGATCATTCACGCCATAGCGCAACATGGTTAGGCGCTCAACCCCAATACCAAAGGCAAAACCTTGATATTCCTCTGGGTCAATGTTCACCGACCGCAGGACATTGGGGTGAACCATGCCACAACCTAAGATCTCTAGCCATTTGCCACCTTTACGGCGCACATCGACTTCCGCTGAGGGCTCGGTAAACGGGAAATAGGAAGGACGGAAACGTACTTCGAGATCTTCCTCAAAAAAGTTGCGAAGGAAGTCGTTCAAAATACCTTTTAGATCGGCAAAGGTAATGTCTTTATCGACCAGTAAGCCTTCTACTTGGTGGAACATGGGCGTGTGCGTTTGGTCGTAATCGTTTCGATAAACACGGCCTGGCGCAATAATACGGAATGGCGGCTTGCCGGCTTCCATGGTCCGGATCTGAACGCCCGAGGTATGGGTACGCAACATCAAATCAGGGTTAAAGAAGAAGGTGTCATGATCGGTACGCGCGGGATGATCGGCTGCGATGTTCAATGCATCAAAGTTATGGAAGCCATCTTCCACTTCCGGTCCAGCTTCCACCGAAAAACCAAGCTCACCAAAAAATTGCTCAATACGCTCAATGGTGCGCGTTACCGGATGCAATCCACCGTTTTCAATCCGGCGGCCTGGCAGGCTCACATCAATGGTTTCGGCGGCCAGTTTGGCTTCTAGCTCAGCACGTTCTAGTGCTTGCTTACGTTCAGCAATCGTCTGCTGCACGGTTTGCTTAGCCTGATTAATCTTCTGACCCGCTTCGCGGCGTTCTTCAGGAGGCAATTTGCCTAAAGCCTGAAGCTGTGCGGTTAACTCACCCTTCTTTCCTAGGTATTTTACCCGGACTTCATCCAATGCAGCCACAGAGGCAGCATCGGCCACCGCATTGGTTGCATTCGCAAGAATTTCTTCTAATTGTTGCATTGTTTCCTCGTCGACCCGTTGGGCAGTCCAAACCAGGTAGGTGCGTGACAATACCTGCTGACATCATGGTTTCACCCATTGTCTGAGCAAACTGACAGAGTCGTCTTGTTATACGCCTCAATGCCAATTGACTGAGAGAACAGGTAATAAATTGACCTTACATACTAATTAATGCCACGACTAATGCCAAACGCTAAACGGCATTTAAGCCATTTTTCCTCGCCATCAGCTACCGGTTTATCCATTTTGTTGGCATAGATGAAGAGTTTGCTATGCTACGAGCCGAGATCTCGACGAATTTGGAGCCACTATGCAAGACAACAATCATCCTTTACGCGTGTTTGTATCCACCTCGACCCACCCTTGGTTTAATTTGGCGGTGGAAGATACGATTTTCCGTACCATGTCATCAGCGCAAAATGTGCTCTTTCTTTGGCGTAACGACAATACGGTGGTGATCGGGCGTGGTCAAAATGCATGGCGCGAATGCAACACTCGTAAAATGGAACAAGACGGCGTTGTGTTAGCCCGACGCCAAAGCGGTGGTGGCGCCGTGTTTCATGATCTCGGCAATACTAATTTTACCTTTATGGCCGGCAAGCCCGGTTACGACAAGTCGGTATCAACACAAATTGTACTCGACGCGCTGAAAAAACTGGGAATAGATGCCGATGCCAGTGGACGTAATGACCTCACCATGAAGACGCCCGAAGGCCCAAGAAAAATATCGGGCTCTGCCTATAAAGAAACCAAAGATCGCGGCTTTCACCACGGCACCCTATTGATTAATGCCAACTTGTCGCGACTGGGCGATTACCTCAACCCTGATCCCAAAAAGCTGCAAGCCAAGGGCATTACCTCTGTACGCGCGCGGGTAGCGAATATTTCCGATTATGTCCCGGAGATCACCCACCAAGCCCTGTGTGATGCGATCAAATCTGCATTCTTTAACCACTATGGCAATACCGCTGAGATTGAATACATCGCTCCTGAGGCCAAACCCGATGTCGAAGGCTTTAACGCCATCTATGAAAAACAGTGCAGTTGGGAATGGAATTTTGGCAAAAGCCCGCAATTTATGCATACGTTTGATGAACGCTTCGAATGGGGGGGCGTTGAGCTGCATTTAGATGTAAAAAATGGCGAAATCGCCGACTGTCAGCTATTTACCGATAGCTTAACGCCAGGGCCGCTAGAAATACTGGCAAGCCAGTTGATCGGACAAACCTATCACTCGGAAACACTCTATCAATTTGTCACCAGCCAGGCAGAGGCAAATCCAAGCCACCAGGCCATGTATCAGGATATTGCCCTTTGGCTGCGCCACGCCCTCGCTTGATAGGCACACATTAACAGTGACCCCCATCACATAATTCCCTCTCTTTTTGATCCTACGCAAAGACGCACTCAGCTGTCACGTCACTATAGGTGACAGCTGTTCAGTGCGACAAAATTTCATTATTCAGATAAAAATCATCATTAATGACGGCATTACTGCTTAAATAATAGTTTTTAAT
>NZ_MUFI01000055.1:0-20014 GCF_001996265.1 Salinivibrio sp. MA440 | reverse complement strand
GTTGTACATTTAGCACGCGCCACCCTTTTATGGGAGGCTAGGTTCTATCAGGGGTTAGGCGATTTTGGAAAAAGTATTTTATTTTTTGTCTATATATCACTAACAATTGCTGCGCTAGGGTAGGGCTAAACACTCACCTCACAGCGATACGATATTTATGTCTTACTATCATCCTCAATACCCTGATACGCCTGCGCTTAAAAAAGCAGCTAAAAAGCGTATTCCTGCCTTCGCGTTTGATTATCTTTGTGGCGGTTGTCACGACGAAATTGGGGTGGCGCACAATGCAAGCTCCTTCACTCAAGTAAAGCTGCAATCTGATTTACTCGCCCCGACCCCCGACATTGACTTATCGGTCGAACTATTTGGCAAACACTACGCCGCCCCATTCGGTGTCGCGCCCGTCGGATTACAAGGGCTGATGTGGCCAAAAGCGCCAGAAATTCTCGCGAAAGCGGCTTATAAGGCGAACCTTCCTTATGTACTCAGCACCGTATCCTCAGCGAGTCTTGAAACCATTGCCGAGATCTCTGAGGGCACGGCGTGGTACCAGCTGTATAACCCGACGGATGCCGAGATCCGTGACGATCTGATGGGACGCATCAAACGAGCAGGGTATAAAGTGCTGGTGGTGACGGTGGATGTCCCCACCTTTGGTTATCGTCCTCGCGATATCAAAAATGGCTTGGCCATGCCGCCCAAAATGAACCTTCGTAATATCGCGCAAATGATGCAATGTCCGAGCTGGAGCTGGCATACACTCCTTGCCGGTGTTCCTGAAATGCAGACTTTGAAACCTTACATGCCCAAGAATATGCCCACCAGCGAGCTGGCTAACTTTATGAATAATACCGTGATGGGTGCGGTCGACTTTGAGAGCCTAAAAGTGATCCGGGATAACTGGGATGGGCCATTAGTGCTTAAAGGGCTGGTAAACCCTGAGGATGTCGCACAAGCGGTTGCGCTGGGCGCAGATGGTGTGGTGCTATCCAATCATGGCGGCCGCCAGTTAGATGTGGGCGAATCCCCGTTAGATACGATTCAAACCATTAAGCATCAGTACGGCGATAAAATTAAACTGTTAATGGACAGCGGCGTACAAAGCGGTGGCAACGTAGCGCAGGCCATGGCAATGGGTGCTGACTTTACCTTGCTGGGCCGAACGTTTGTTTATGCTTGTGGCGCCGTGGGTCAACACGGCGGTGAGCATGCCATTGAAATGCTCACTCAACAAATGACTCAGGTGATGGGCCAATTAAAATGCCCCACGCCAACCCAACTGCCTCACTTTTTAAAGGCTGGACCTGGCGTTGCCTAATCTCATGCCGTGAATCAATACGACATCATAAAAACAAAGCGCCCCAATCACGGGGCGCTTTGTCGATCAAGCTTTGTCGATAACGATATGGCGCTCAGATAGCCGTTGGTTAAGAACGTAGCCTAGAACGGAATATCGTCGTCAAAGTCAGGCAGATCATTATACTGCTGCTGAGGTTGCGACTGAGGCTGAGATTGTGGTTGCGGGGCCGCTTGCTGCTGAGGTGGTTGTTGATTCATGTTTTGCTGAGGCTGCTGAGGTTGACCCCATCCACCTTGCTGCTGCGATGGCTGCTGCATTGGCTGGCCTTGGTTTTGGCCGCCGCGACCACCCAGCATTTGCATGCTACCGCTAAACGGCTGTACCGCCACTTCCGTGGTGTAGCGATCTTGACCGCTTTGGTCTTGCCATTTACGCGTTTGTAGTTGGCCTTCAATATACACTTGCGAGCCTTTACGCAAATACTCACCGGCGACTTCTGCGGTTTTACCAAATAGCACAACACGATGCCATTCTGTTTTCTCTCGCATCTCACCGGTGTTTTTATCACGCCATGACTCCGAGGTCGCGAGGCTTAGGTTTGCCACCGCACCGCCGTTGGGAAGGTAACGGATTTCCGGAACATTGCCCAAATTACCAATCAAGATGACTTTATTTATGCCACGGCTGGCCATAGGTGACTCCCATTGTTGCTGTTACGCGCGAAATGATTTCGCTCACTGGATAAATAAGCATGAAGTCTAGCACGAGCCCCCTCGAGGTTCGAAGCTTTTCAACGCGATCAGGTTCCAGATTCTGCGCTTGCAATGGCGTAACAATGCGTTACCACAAAGTGGATATACCTGAGCAATGAAAATAGTTTAAACTGATACAAATCTTGCCTCGCCTTGGCGTTTGTGAACGGACAGTGCCCAGCGCTCACGCAGCGACGCCGGTTAAGTGATCATTAGTAGGATGCTTATGAACCAAGCAGAAACCACTTCAGACCATTACACCCTTCTTCTTATTTCCCAGCCTAGCATGTCTGTTTCGGCGTTAATGACGTGTTTAGAAAAAGAAACACATAGTGCCGTTGAACTCGTGCCTCCCCACGAGATTGCAGCCAAACTGACTGCGCGCTCTGGACTGGTGCTCATTGATCTCAATGCCTTTGATGACACCGCTACCGACCAACTCAAACAAACGTTAGCACCCTTTGCCGAGCAACACGTATTCGCCTTACTCAATGCCCATGATTTGAGTGCCAAAGAGCTGGCGAGCTGGCCTTTTATCAAAGGGGTATTTAAAAAAGAGGATGAAGTGCATCACCTTTGTCACGGCATTGAAAAGATGTTCTCCGGTGAGTATTGGTTGCCCCGCCATAAAATGGCTGCCTTAATCCATTATTACCAACAGCATCACCAGCAAACCATTGACGAACAGGCGGTTGTGTTGACTAACCGTGAACAGCAGATTTTGCATCATTTGGTCACAGGTGCCTCAAATCAAGATATCGCCAATGCCTTAGCGGTGAGTGAGCACACAGTCAAATCGCATCTGTATAACGTGTTTAAGAAAATCAACGTCAAAAACCGTGTACAAGCGGTGTTCTGGGCGAAAAATAACGCCTCATTAATTGGCTTTACCGGACAAGAAGGTCCAGTCGATAATGACGAGGTCAATGGGTAACTTGGACCGCAGCTGTCCCCGCGTTACCATGGTGTGATTCTTAGCCAAAAAGGACGTTGTAGGATGGCTTTCGATGTATTTAATGGCGATGCAGACGGCCTAGCGGCTTTGGTGCAATGGCGTCTTGCCTACCCTAAAGCCAATACGCTGGTCACCGGGGTAAAACGTGATATTGCACTGTTAAAGCAGGTTCCCCTGGCCACTGAGCAGGTCACAGTGATGGATCTCTCCATGGCCAAAAATCAAGCTGCTCTTGACGCTTTGCTCGCCTCCGGTACCCAGGTTTTTTATGCCGATCACCACCAAAGCGGCGCCGTGCCTCAATCGCCTTTGCTTCACGCCCACATTCATACCAGCGCGAACACCTGCACCGCCTTAATTATTGATAAGCTTTTGCACGGTCAATATCGAGAATGGGCGCTGGTTGGTGCCTATGGCGATAATCTCCATCGTACCGCTAACGCCCTCGCCCACCAGTCACAAATAGCAGCCAGCCAACGTGATCGGCTTGAACAGCTTGGCCACTGTCTTAATTACAATAGCTATGGCGCCAGCCTGGATGATCTGATCATGCCTCCTGCCATCTTATATCGGCATCTGTGTGGCTTTGATACCCCCGATGCCTTTATGCGCGCTTATCCGGACATTGTAACGACCTTGGCAGAGGCCTACCAAAGCGACCGTGATAAAGCGAAAGCGCTAGCGCCTGAAACCACTGGGGATGGGGGTAAAATTTATCTGTTACCGGATGCTGCTTGGGCGCGTCGCATCAGTGGTATGTTAGGCAATCAGCTGGCAAATCAGGCGCCCGACAGTGCGCATGCTGTACTGACGCCGATGCCGAGCGGTGATTGGATGGTCAGTATCCGCGCGCCGTTAAATCGTCCCTCTGGCGCGGTACAGTTAGCAGAGCAATTTGCTACCGGTGGCGGTCGGGCTGCCGCGGCGGGCATCAATGCCTTGCCTGCCACCGCCTTATCGGCATTTACCGCCGCGTTTATGGCACATTTTTCGCCATAGCGGGATCAGCAATAGCGAGGCCGTCACGCTCTCACGCCCTGAGTATGCTTACGACTTGCGTCGCTGCCTGTAACCCAGCAAACTATTGCTCGATAACAAACTATTGCTTTATAACAAACTGTTGCTCCATAACAAACTGTTGCTCTATAAAAAACGTTTTGCCTCATAAGATATATGCTGAGTGGCCACTTATTCGCAAGCCGGTAAGTGGCGTACATACAGCCTAACGTGCTGATGGCGACTCGATAAAACAAAGGATCCACGATGATTAAAAAATGTCTGTTCCCAGCGGCTGGCTATGGCACCCGCTTTTTACCGGCGACCAAATCGATGCCGAAAGAAATGATGCCGGTGGTCAATAAACCCCTGATTGAATATGGCGTAGATGAAGCGTTGGAAGCGGGCATCAATGGTATGTGTATCGTCACAGGGCGCGGCAAACATGCCATTATGGACCATTTTGATAAAAACTATGAGCTCGAACATCAAATCAGTGGCACCAATAAAGAAGCACTGCTGGACGATATTCGTAATACGATAGAAAAAGCCTCCTTCACTTACATTCGCCAACATGAGATGCGCGGGTTAGGACACGCGATCCTCACGGGGCGCGATCTGGTCGGCGATGAGGCCTTTGCGGTCGTCCTCGCTGATGATCTTTGCATTCATCCAGGCAACGGCGTGCTTAACCAGATGGTCGCGCTCTACAATCAGTTCCGCTGCTCCATTGTCGCCGTCGAAGAAGTACCAGAAGATGAAACCCATAAATACGGGGTGATTGCGGGCCAAGAGATCAAAGATGACCTTTTCCGCGTAGACAATATGGTAGAAAAACCCGATCCCGGTAATGCACCGAGCAACCTTGCGATTATTGGCCGTTATATTCTCACGCCCGATATCTTTGATCTGTTAGAAAACACCCCACCAGGTAAAAATGGTGAGGTGCAGATCACCGATGCCTTGCTAAAACAAGCGCAGTCAGGCTGTGTGCTTGCCTATAAATTTAAAGGCGAGCGCTTTGATTGTGGCAGTGTTGAGGGCTTTATTGAGGCCACAAATCACTGCTATCAGCATCACTACCTCGGTAGCAGCAACAAAGATGAGGCAACCGTCAAAAATCCGTAATCGCCTCAAGGTGCACCGGCGCGAGTGGTTTTTTCGATACGAGCAAAGGCTGTGTAAATATACAGCCTTTTTGTTTGGTCATGGTCGTGTCTGTGCGATACTCAACGACCAACCAGTGAGCTGATTGAGTAGTAGGATAATAATGGACAATATCGACGTCAGAGGCGCGCGTACGCACAACCTCAAAAATATTAACGTGACCATCCCCCGTGATAAGTTAATTGTCATCACCGGCCTGTCTGGCTCAGGGAAGTCATCACTCGCTTTCGATACCTTGTATGCCGAAGGTCAACGTCGCTATGTTGAGTCTTTATCATCGTATGCGCGTCAATTTTTATCCTTGATGGAAAAACCCGATGTTGACCATATCGAAGGGCTGTCACCCGCCATCTCGATTGAGCAAAAGTCGACATCACATAACCCCCGCTCTACCGTTGGCACCATCACTGAAGTCTATGACTATCTGCGTTTGCTGTACGCCCGAGTGGGAGAGCCACGCTGCCCCACCCATGATGTCACCCTAGCGGCACAAACCATTAGCCAAATGGTGGATAAAGTGTTGGCCCTGCCTGAAGGCAGTAAGTTAATGCTGCTGGCACCGATTATCAAAAACCGAAAAGGTGAGCATGTAAAAACACTTGAAAACCTCGCTGCTCAAGGGTTTATTCGTGCGCGGATCAACGGCGAGGTGTGTGATCTGTCCGATCCACCCACGCTGGAGCTGCAAAAAAAACACACCATCGAAGTGGTGGTTGACCGATTTAAAGTACGCGACGATCAACAACAACGTTTAGCTGAATCCTTTGAAACCGCGCTCGAACTCACGGGTGGCAGTGCGGTCATCAGCTGGATGGACGGCGACGGTGAAGAAATCATTTTTTCTGCTAACTTTGCCTGCCCCCATTGTGGTTACAGCATGCAAGAGCTAGAGCCTCGCTTGTTCTCATTTAATAATCCCGCCGGTGCGTGTGGCACCTGTGACGGGTTAGGCGTTCAGCAGTACTTTGATCGCAAACGCGTGATTCAAAACCCTGCGGTCAGTCTCGCAGGTGGTGCGATCCGAGGCTGGGATCGTCGTAACTTTTATTACTTCCAAATGCTGCGTTCACTGTCTGAGCATTACGGTTTTGATCTGGAAACGCCCTGGCAAGATCTCTCCGGCACCATGCAAGATATACTTTTATATGGGTCGGGGCCGAAAGAGATCGAGTTTAAATACGTCAACGATCGTGGCGATATTCGCGTACGTAAGCATCCGTTTGAGGGGATCCTCAATAACATGGAGCGCCGTTATCGCGATACCGAGTCTAATGCAGTGCGCGACGAACTCGCCAAATATATTGCCACTAAGCCCTGCGCCAGCTGCGGTGGCTCGCGTTTACGTCAAGAAGCTCGACATGTTTTTATCGATAACCGTAACCTGCCAGAAATTTGTGAGCTCAGCATTCAGCAGGCGCTCGATTTCTTTGAACAACTGTCGCTTAGCGGCCAACGTGCAAAAATCGCCGAAAAGGTGATGAAAGAAATCCATGACAGGTTACGCTTTTTGGTCAATGTCGGGCTCAATTACCTTAACTTGTCACGTAGCGCCGATACCTTATCCGGAGGAGAAGCCCAACGAATTCGACTCGCCAGTCAAATTGGTGCTGGCCTTGTCGGTGTGATGTACGTATTGGATGAACCATCGATTGGCTTGCATCAACGAGATAACGCGCGCTTACTGGATACCTTGGAGCACTTGCGCGATCTGGGCAATACCGTGATGGTGGTTGAACATGATGAAGACGCTATTCGTGCCGCGGATTACATTATCGATATAGGCCCAGGCGCGGGCGCGCACGGCGGCGAGATCGTGGCAGAAGGCAGCCTTGACGATATTCTTGCCAGTGAGCATTCACTTACCGGGCAGTATCTTTCTGGCAAACAAGCGATTGCGGTGCCAGCACAACGGATACCGCGCGATCCCAACAAGATGTTGACGCTCAAAGGTGCAACCGGAAATAACCTCAAAAATGTGGATCTGCACTTACCTGTCGGCTTACTCACTTGTGTCACGGGCGTGTCGGGATCTGGAAAATCAACCCTCATCAACGATACCTTCTTTAAAGTCGCCCACCAGCAATTAAACGGTGCCACGACCGCGGATCCTGCGCCGTATGCCGAGATTGATGGCCTAGGACACTTTGATAAGGTTATCGACATCGATCAAAGCCCCATTGGCCGTACGCCGCGTTCAAACCCCGCCACTTACACTGGGATCTTTACCCCGATTCGTGAACTGTTTGCCGGCACACAAGAAGCACGGGCACGAGGCTACAAGGTGGGTCGCTTTAGTTTTAACGTACGCGGTGGCCGCTGTGAGGCCTGTCAAGGCGATGGGGTCATCAAAGTAGAAATGCACTTTTTGCCGGATGTGTATGTCCCTTGTGATGTGTGTAAGGGCAAACGCTACAACCGCGAGACACTTGAAGTACGCTATAAAGGCAAAACTATCGATGAAGTCCTGGCAATGACAGTGGAAGACGCGCGTGAATTCTTTGATGCAGTGCCAGCCATTAAGCGTAAGCTGCAAACCTTGATGGATGTTGGCTTGAGCTATGTGCGCCTAGGCCAAGCGGCGACGACCCTGTCTGGCGGTGAAGCGCAACGGGTGAAGTTAGCGCGAGAGCTGTCCAAACGCGATACCGGTAAAACCTTATATATTCTTGATGAGCCAACCACAGGGTTACACTTTCATGATATTCAACAACTGCTCAATGTTCTCCACCGCCTACGTGAGCAAGGGAATACTATTGTGGTTATTGAACATAATTTAGATGTGATCAAGACGGCCGACTGGATCATCGATCTGGGGCCTGAGGGCGGCAATGGCGGGGGTGAAATTATCGCCCAAGGCACACCGGAATCGATTGTCGATGTGATCGGCAGCCACACGGCCCACTTCCTCAAGCCAATGTTGGAGCGATAATGACGTTAGTGCTGCCGCCTAGTCGTGTCATACGCAAGCCGTTGACGGTGCCCTTTTTGGTGACCTTAACGGTATTGTGGCTGATTTGTCTGCCTCTTTACTCGGTTGCTCTGCCGCTGGTAGGCATACGTCACCCGGCGGCGGCGCTATCATTACTCACCTTGGCATTTGCGCTTGGGTTCGCCAGTTTGGAGGTTATCCGTCAACACACATGGCGAGCCACTCGGCTGACCGGCACATTGGCACTTGCGACCGGCTTGGCGATGATGCCCTATTTTTATCCGCAGGCACTGGGCCACAATAGTGGCTATGCGCTCATCGTTTTAGCGCTAAGCTTTGGTTTTTTCTCAGCCCTACAGCAGTTTATTTTTAATCACGCCCAACGACAAAAACTACTGGCCGTCTTATTGTTGGCCTCCTGGTTAGCGGTATTGTCGGTATTAGGGAACCAGCCTCCGCCGGGCATGGCACCCTTTATGTTTGATCAATGGGTCCCTCACCTCCCTCCAGCCGTGACTCACACCTTATTGTTAACCGGAGTCACGCTCGCCGCCTACATTTTGGCCAGAGAGCCCAGTGGTCGATATCGCCACCCGGTTAGCCAAGGCTTACTCGCGTTAACACCGCTTGTGTTGATTCCGATATTGGCGATGCAAGAGCAACCCTTACTGTTGCTATTCGCCCTGTGTGCGATTGGCTTACAACAAGTGTATTTAGCCCGGTTTGCCTCGCGACGCCAGCATCGTATGTGGATGATCGCTATCTCGGCAGGGGCATTTTTGGCGGTATTTGGTCTCAGTGGTCAAGACAACTGGCACTGGCTCACCGCCGACGATCAGCGCGCACTTATGCTGGCGTGGCAGCAATGGCAAATGACACCATTTTTTGGAGTGGGCATGGGCAATGGTCAGTCAACGTTGCTATTACTGTCTGCCTCACAACCGAATCATTCCGGCCCGGTGACGTTACCCAGTGCTTTAATCCTGTGGCTCCTTGAAGGGGGGCTCGTTGTCGCCTGCGGCTATCTTGTGGTGTTGGCCGCGCTAACACTTCGTATTCTACGTGCACCGTCAGGAACACGTAGAATATTGATCGCCTTAGTATTGCCACCACTGACCGGCCTGATGATTTATCCAGCCAGTGGCACACAGTGGTTTAACGGGGTATTGTTATTGATTTGGTTGTATTGGTTAGACAACTTAACCAGTCGATATCGTCGTTATCCCGTGTTTTCACACCGTTATAGTCAGCGTGTCGCGAGCCGTAGTGTGATCATGGCGCTGGTGCTCGTCACCTTACTGAGCTTGTCATCCGTTTACCTCGCCAATCGCTATCTGCGTGATTCCTTATTAAGTTCGCAGCGTTTTCCCTTGTATCAGCAACACCCATGGTGGCAGCAAAAACTGCACCGCGCGCAACAAGACCGTCACTTTCAAGCGAATTTGGCGCACTTATCTGACGTAGCACGCCACCAGCATTTGGATGATTTACTACGTCAAGTCGCGCAACGCCCACGCTTTTCGGGCTATCAGCATGCGTATCAGGTTGCGTTACAAATTGGTGATCACCAACGCGCACGCGATATTCAACAAGAAGCGCGCTATTTATACCCGCAAGCAAGCAAAGTATGGACCACTCGCCATACCTTGCCCGATACCTTAACGCCTTAACGTAACGCGTTTTCTAACGCTTTCAGACACAGCGCCACATTCTCATGCCGTGCCCCGTAGCCCATTAAGCCAATGCGCCACGCTTTACCGGCGAGATCGCCTAAGCCGGCACCAATTTCGAGGTTATAGGTCGTGAGCAGGTGCTGACGTACTGCCGCATCGTCCACGCCATCCGGAATAGTGACCGCGTTAAGCTGCGGCAAACGGTAAGGCTGATCAACCACAAAAGTGATACCGAGCTCATCCAGCCCTGCTTTGAGGTGTTGATGCATGTCTTGATGACGTTGCCATGCATGCTCAAGCCCTTCTTGATAGAGCCGCAATAAAGACTCATGCAAGGCATACAAACTATTGACCGGCGCGGTATGGTGATAGCTGCGTTTCCCTTCTCCGCTCCAATAACCAAGCACCAGGCTTTGATCGAGAAACCAACTTTGTACCTTGTGGGTTCGCGATTGCATTTTAGCCACAGCACGCGGTGAGAAGGTGACAGGCGATAAGCCAGGGACACATGACAAACATTTTTGGCTACCGGAATACACGGCATCGAGCTGCCACTCATCGACTTTCAATGGCACGCCACCGAGTGAAGTCACGGCGTCGACAATGGTTAAGCAACCGTGCTCCCGCGCCAATCTCGCCAGTGTTTGCGCATCCGAACAAGCGCCGGTTGAGGTTTCAGCATGGACAAACGCAAGCGTGCTGGCATCCGGATGGGCTTTCAATGCAGCCTCAACTTTTTCTGGACTAACAGGGGCACCCCAGGCATCGTCGACCATCACTGCTGTCGCGCCGCAACGCTCGACATTTTCCCGCATACGATCGCCAAACACACCATTGCGACAGA
Source organism: Salinivibrio sp. MA440 (assembly GCF_001996265.1). Lineage (NCBI taxonomy): Bacteria > Pseudomonadati > Pseudomonadota > Gammaproteobacteria > Vibrionales > Vibrionaceae > Salinivibrio > Salinivibrio sp. MA440. Next base: position 9,398 of record NZ_MUFI01000055.1, on the reverse strand, counting down.
CAATCACTTTTTCACCCGGTTCAACTAAGTTGACAAAGCAAGCTTCCATCCCGGCACTGCCTGGTGCCGAAATCGCCAGGGTAAAAGGGTTGTCGGTTTGAAGCGCATATTGAAGCAGTTGTTTGACTTCATCCATCATCGCGATAAACAAAGGGTCAAGATGTCCGACAGTCGGACGGCTGAGTGCCTGTAGCACTGCAGGATAAATATCAGAGGGGCCCGGGCCCATTAACGTGCGAGCCACGGGCTGAAAAGATTGAATCTCGGAAATTGAACGTGCCATAACCTTTCCTTGTTGTTGGTACACACAGATGACCGTTATAGCATATTTTTTCGCCATATCCCTATTGCCTGGCACGTGAACTGTGTGATCGCTGGACAATTTTGCCAAGGCACTGATCGTGACCAAAAGGCAGTTGACACCCTGTCATCTCGCCCGTAATGTAAATGCTGTTCACGGGGTAACCAACCCGGGACTGAACATGCAGAAGAGGTGCATTTCTCAGGCAGTTATCATACGGAGCCCCACTCCAAGGTATGATAATCAGGGGAGACAATGCCGAGGTGGCGTAAGCTTGGGGGCGAAACGCTGCCGGCCTAGGAGGCTGAATCCTTCAGGCTGTCACTTGTCATCCCTACAGGAAGACAGGTGGAGCGCTTCTGGCAGTCCATGCCTGCCGTTTGCTCTTCCTTCTTTTTTGCGGTCCCTACCGCGGTCACGATGTGACTTCTGATGTTCCCCATAATGAATTGATTAAGACCCATTTGTATGATGAGAGGGGAAAAGGACGTGAACCCATTACCACCGATTTCGGTCGCTAAGTTTGGCGGGACAAGCGTTGGCACTATCGATGCCATGCAACAAAGCGCTGATGTGATCGAGCAAAACCCACATACCCGCTTTGTGGTGATCAGTGCGTGCGCAGGCGTCACCAATCACTTAGTTGCACTGGCACAAGGGATCAACGACCCACAAGCCCGTCAAGACAAACTGGTTGCCATCACCGCTATCCATCAAGCGATATTAAACGCGCTTCCCGCTTGCCAGGACACGCAAACAGCAGTCGATGACTGGCACCAAACGATTGCCGACTATGCAAATACCGCAACCTCTGCCCCCAGTACAGCGTTAACGGATGCGTTGGTCGCTTGTGGTGAGCTCATCTCAACCTATATTTTTACTCACTTGCTCAATAGCCGAGGCATGGCCACGGTGAGGGCCGATGCGCGAGCGTTATTACGCACCGATAGTCACTTCGGCTGTGCCCAACCGGATCGACAACAAACCAAGATACAGTGCCAGAACCAATTACTCCCCCGCTTAGCAACGCATTTAGTGGTCACGCAAGGGTTTATCGGTGCTGATGCGAACGGGCACACCACCACCTTAGGCCGCGGCGGCAGTGACTACAGTGCCGCGTTATTCGCCGAGGCGATCGGAGCAGAAAGTTTGGCCATCTGGACCGATGTCCCCGGGATTTATACCACCGATCCACGAGTGACTGATCGTGCTCGTCCGATTAGTGAAATTAGCTTTAGCGAAGCCTCGGAAATGGCTACCTTTGGTGCCAAGATCCTCCATCCATCGACGTTAGTGCCCGCGGTACGCCAGCATATCCCGGTATTTGTCGGCGCGGCGAGAGCCCCCTAACAAGGCGGTACCTGGATCCGTGAGCAAGCGCACTCAGCGCCGCTCTTTCGTGCCGTGGCCCTCAGGCGCAACCAGACCATGGTGACACTGACCAGCTTAAACATGTTTCATGCTTGTGGTTTTTTGGCCAAGGTGTTTGAGATCTTGGCGCGCTTTGAAATCTCAGTTGATTTAATCACGACCTCGGAGGTCAGTGTCTCTCTGACGCTGGATCAAACCCATACCCAGGGTGACGCACCGCAGCTGCCGGAGGCTGCCATCGCCGAGCTCACGCAGTTATGTCAGGTAGAGATCTGTGCGAATCTAGCGGTTGTTGCGCTGATCGGTAACGAGATGAATCACACACCGGGCGCGACAGCGCCGGTATTTAGTGCGCTTGCTCAATATAAACTGCGCATGATTTGCTATGGTGCCAGCAATCACAATGTCTGTGTGGTGGTCGACGATCACGACGCGACCCATGTCGTACAGCGGTTACACGCTGACTTATTTGAGTAAAAAAAGGCCAGCACATGTGATGTGCTGGTCTTTTTTCATTAGGCGTTTAAGTTTGGCCCGAGCCATTTTTCCGCGTCTTTGCTGCTCCACTCTTTGCGCGCCGCATAACTGTCACGTTGATCATCTTGAATCTTAGCCACCGCAAAATAGCGTGATTCAGGATGTGAGAAGTACCACCCCGACACAGATGCGCCTGGCCACATGGCATAGCTTTCGGTGAGTGTCATGCCCGTATGCGCTTCTACCGAGAGCAACTGCCAAATTTTTCCTTTCTCGCTGTGCTCAGGGCAGGCAGCATAACCCGGAGCCGGCCGGATCCCTTGGTATTGCTCCCGGATCAAGGCGTCGTTATCGAGCGTCTCATTGGGCGCATAGCCCCACAATGAGATCCGAATTTGCTGGTGCAGGTATTCTGCAAAGGCTTCTGCTAATCGATCGGCGACCGCTTGGATCATGATCGCGTTGTAATCATCCCCTACAACTTTATAACTTTCCGCCAAGGCATACTCGCCAATGCCGCCTGTCACCGCAAACGCACCAATCCAATCAGGCTGACCACTGGTTTTCGGCGCGATAAAGTCCGACAAGCAATAATTGGCGCCGCGTGGCTTTTTGGTTTGCTGACGTAAATGGTTCAGTACCGTGCCCACCGTTTGCCGTGATGTGTCAGTATACACCTCGATATCGTCCTCTAGGCTGTTGGCAGGAAAGACACCACACACCCCTTTTGCGGCGATCAATCCTTCGTGCTCAAACCGGTCGAGCCAAGCATTAGCATCTTCATACAAACGGCGTGCTTCTTCACCCACCAGCTCGTGGTCTAAAATCGCTGGGAATTTGCCGCTCAGGGACCAGGTCATAAAGAAAGGGGTCCAATCGATATACTGACGTAATGTCGCTATCGAGACATCATCGTAAACATGGACGCCCGGCCTCGCCGGCTGGGGCGGCGTGTAATGGGCCCAATCGGTTTGCCATTTGTTTGCCCTTGCCGCGTCCAGGGTGACAGGCGGAGTGCGGGGTGTCTTGCGTTGGTGCTGCTCTCGTACTGACACATACTCTTTTTGTAAGCGCGCGACAAAGTCCGGATATTGAGCCGGCGATAATAGCGATGCACAAACGCCAACGGCACGTGACGCATTCGACACATACACCACAGGAGCCTGGTAATGCTGCTCTATTTTCACCGCGGTATGCGCTTTGGATGTGGTCGCCCCCCCAATCAATAGCGGAATATCAAACCCTTGCCTTTCCATTTCTTTGGCGACATTCACCATTTCATCCAACGACGGCGTGATAAGGCCTGACAAACCAATAATGTCGACTTGCTCCTCGCGCGCCACTGACAGGATTTTATCGGTCGGCACCATCACACCGAGATCAATAATCTCGAAGTTATTGCATTGCAGCACCACGCCGACAATGTTTTTGCCAATGTCATGCACGTCGCCTTTTACCGTGGCAAGTAAGATCTTGCCATTGGTCTGCCCTTGTTGCTTTTCAGCGTTGATGTAAGGTTCAAGATAGGCCACGGCTTGTTTCATCACCCGCGCCGACTTCACCACTTGCGGCAGGAACATCTTACCTTCACCAAATAAGTCTCCCACCACATTCATGCCCGCCATTAGTGGGCCTTCTATCACTTCCAACGGTTTACTCGCCGCCGCTCGAGCTAGCTCAGTATCTTCAACAATAAATTCGGTAATGCCTTTGACCAGTGCATGTTCAAGCCGTTTATCCACTGGCCAACTGCGCCACTCCGCGGTTTCTGCCACTTCGTTTTCACCGCGGTCGCGGTAGCTGTCCGCCAACGCCAGTAAACGTTCCGTGGCGCCATCGTCTTTGTTAAGCACCACATCTTCCACCGCCACACGCAGCGATTCAGGCAAATCATCATAAATGGCTAACTGGCCAGCATTGACGATGCCCATGTCCATACCGTTTTTAATGCAATGGTAGAGAAACACCGCATGGATCGCCTCACGCACTGGGTTGTTTCCGCGAAACGAAAAAGACACGTTAGACACGCCACCTGAAATCATGGCATGCGGCAGGGTTTGTTTGATATCTGCGACCGCGTTGATGAAGTCGACCGCGTAGTTATTATGCTCATCAATGCCGGTGGCCACCGCGAAGATATTAGGATCAAAGATAATGTCTTCCGGTGGAAAGCCGACTTGGTCAACTAGCAGGTGATACGCGCGCGTGCAAATCTCGACTTTACGTTCACGTGTATCAGCCTGGCCTTGCTCATCAAACGCCATCACAATCACAGCGGCACCGTATCGACGGACTAAGTAGGCTTGTTGAATAAACGCGGCTTCCCCCTCTTTAAGAGAAATTGAGTTCACAATCCCTTTACCTTGGATACACTTCAGTCCGGCTTCAATGATCTCCCACTTTGAGGAGTCAATCATCACAGGTACCCGAGCAATATCGGGCTCAGCCGCACACAGATTGAGAAAACGTACCATGGCTTGCTGTGCATCCAACATGCCCTCATCCATATTGATATCGATGATTTGCGCCCCGTTTTCCACTTGCTGTAACGCCACCTCAAGCGCTTCGTCGTATTGTTCTTCGACGATTAAACGCTTAAAACGCGCCGACCCAGTGACGTTGGTGCGCTCCCCCACGTTCACGAACAGGCTTTCAGCATTAATAGTCAGCGGTTCTAGCCCTGATAGTCGACATGCCACAGACTGAGAGGGGCGCGCACGGGGGGCATGTTTCGCCACCACTTCGCTGATCGCTTGAATATGCTCGGGCGTGGTACCACAGCACCCACCCACCAAGTTAATAAAGCCAGAAGCGGCCCATTCGTCGATATGTTTTGCCATGTCTTCAGGCGAGAGATCGTATTCGCCAAACGCATTGGGTAAACCGGCATTGGGATGAACCGAAACAAATCCTTCGCAGATCTCACTGAGCTCTTTGACGTACTGACGCAATTCGGCTGGCCCCAGCGCACAGTTCAAACCAAAAGAAAGCGGTTCGACGTGGCGTAAAGAGTGATAAAACGCCGCGGTGGTTTGCCCAGAGAGCGTACGACCAGACGCATCGGTGATGGTGCCAGAGATCATAATGGGTAAGCGCGCACCTCGGGCATCAAAGACTTTTTCAACAGCAAAGGCACAGGCTTTCGCGTTCAAGGTATCAAAGATGGTTTCCAACATGATGAGATCAACACCACCATCCATCAACGCCGCAGTGGACTCCGCATACCCCTCAACCAATTGATCAAAGGTGACATTACGAAAGCCAGGATCGTTCACATCTGGAGAGATAGAGCAAGTGCGATTCGTGGGTCCGAGAACTCCAGCAACAAAGCGTGGTTTTTCTGGGGTTTTCGCCGTCCAGTGGTCAGCCACGTCGCGAGCAAGACGCGCAGCAGCTAAATTTATCTCCGCACTGATGGCCTGCATGTCGTAATCGGCCATGGCTATCTGGGTCGCGTTGAACGTATTGGTTTCTATGATGTCCGCGCCCGCGGCCAGATAGTCGCTGTGTAACGCTGCTATTTTTTCAGGCTGCGTCAGTACCAAAAGGTCATTGTTACCTTTCACATCACAATGCCAGTCTTTAAAGCGTGCGCCGCGGTAATCGGCTTCGCCGAGTCCTAAGCCTTGGATCATGGTGCCCATACCGCCATCGATCACCAAAATACACTTAGAGAGACGCTGTGTTAATCGATCCATTCTTACCCCGTGATATCACCATCCTGATTGCGATAGTTTTATCCTACCACAGCCATTTTGGAAATCTAGACGTCTATAAATATCGATTAATTTTGATCTATTTCAATTCAGCTGTTCGTTTTGAGCGCAATTTCTATTAATATTTTGTAACTCTTTCATTCCTCGTCGTACTAGGAAGCTGCATGTCTACCTACGCAATCCTCAGTTTCATGGCTGCTGCTGCCATCTTTATCGCCTTTATTAATAGTAAAATCAGCCGAGTACAAACGACTATCGCGATCACTGCAAGCTCTCTACTCCTTTCTCTTTTGATCGTGATCGCCGGTCAATACCAAGCCATTCCGTTAAAGGCGATGGCAGAGCAAATATTGACCGATATCCACTTTGATGCCTTTTTACTCAAAGGCGTACTCGGTTTCCTTTTATTTGCGGGCGGTATTGGTGTCAAGCTTCCCCATTTCTCTGATCAAAAATGGGAAATCACCACCCTCGTCCTCGGCGGCCTGTTGGTCTCTGTCTCGCTGGTTGGTGCGGGTATTTGGGGCGTCTTCCAACTGATCGGCATTCCTTTTGATTTTATCTATTGTTTATTGTTTGGGGCGCTGATTTCTCCAACCGATCCTATCGCGGTGTTGGCCATTGTTAAGCGGCTACAGGCACCTAGGCGGATCACCACCCAAATCGAGGGAGAGTCACTGTTTAACGACGGGGTCGGGATTGTTATTTTCGTGACGCTTTTTACCTTGGCGTTTGGCGACAGCGAGCCGACACTCGGTGGTACGATCGCATTGTTCTTACAAGAAGCTATCGGTGGGATTTTATACGGTCTGATATTGGGTTACCTGTTTCACCGTTTGATCTGCGCGACCAATGACCATTCCATGGAACTGCTACTGACATTGGCTATTCCTAGCGCGGGGTATGTGCTCGCCGATATGTTGCATGTTTCCGGGCCACTGGCGATGGTAGTATCTGGCATTATGATCGGTAACTGGACTCGCTTTATTGGCTTCTCCAAAGAGAGTGAGGATCATCTTGACCATTTTTGGGAATTGGTCGATGAGTTTTTGAATAGTTTACTGTTCTTGTTGATCGGGGTCAGCCTATTACAGATTAGCTTCCATAAGGAAGACTGGATCATTATGGCCGCAGTTGTACCCGTTGTGCTGTTCGCCCGTTATCTCAGTGTGAAAGCCTGCTATTTCGGCTTCAATCGATTTCGTCAATACAACCCTTGGGCCGTTCGTATTTTGAGTTGGGGAGGCCTAAGAGGTGGCTTAGCCCTTGCCATGGCCATGGCAGTGCCGGCTGGTGTGATGGTCGTCCCTGAGAAGAATATCGACGTCCGTGAACTGATTTTAATCATGACTTATGCGGTGGTGGTTTTCTCTATTCTCGTACAAGGATCGACCATGACAGGAATGGTTGATAAAGCCAATGCCGCTCAAGAGAAAATCGATAATCCCCGTGTATAAACACTCTTTCTCAACAAGGCGCCAATTAGGCGCCTTGTTGCTATTCGTCGAGCGTAAAGTTAGATTGTGAAAATTCAGCCAGATTAAACGGCGTCAGCTGATAGACACAATAGTTCAACCAATTGGCAAAGAGTAAGTGCCCATGACTCCGCCAACTCACATAGGGGGGTTGAGACGGATCATCATCAGGATAATAGTTAATCGGGACGACAGGCTCCATCCCTTCTTCAAGATCGCGATGGTATTCATGATGCAGCGTATGTGAGTCATATTCGGGGTGACCTGTCACAAACACATTACGTTTATCCTTGGTCGCCGCCAAGTAAGTGCCCGCTTGTGCTGAGGTGGCGAGAATATCGAGATCCGTGTGTTCGTCCAGAAAGCTTGGCGAAAAGTCAGCGTACCGCGAGTGAGGGGCGAGAAAGCTATCATCAAACCCCCGCAATAAAGGATGCGTAGCCAGTGCTTCATTTACCTGGTGCTGATAGACGCCAGATAACTTCTCTTTGCGCGTTTTTTTGGGTAAATCGTAAAGAAGCTTTAAACCCGCTTGAGCCGCCCAGCAAACGTAAAGGGTAGACGTAACATGCTGATGCGCCCAATTCATCACATCTTGCAAATGCTCCCAGTAAATCACATCTTCAAACTGCACCAAGCCCAATGGTGCCCCGGTGACGATAAGACCATCAAAGTTGCGTTCACGCACGGCTTCAAACTGGCGATAGAAGGTGTCTAAGTGTTCCGTTGGCGTGTTTTTACTGGGTCGGTTATCAATACGTAAAAGCTCGACATCAACCTGTAAAGGGCTATTAGAGAGCAAGCGCATAAATTGCGTCTCGGTCTCAATTTTTTTGGGCATTAAGTTGAGTAACAACACCTTCAATGGGCGAATGTTTTGGCTCACCGCACGCGTCTGCGACATAACGAAAATGTTTTCTCGACGCAAAATATTGGTGGCGGGGAGCTGATCCGGGATTTTTATCGGCATCACTGCCTCCTGAAGATTTAAGATGTTTAGACGTCCAGATATCTAATAACATACCCCAGTGACCCATGAAGCTCAAGCAATAATCAACGCCCAGAGATGCCCGAATAAGTAAGAATAGTGAAAGGGTAACAACACCAAACAAAAAGGTGAGGTAAAAATGGGGCAGTCGGGATATAAGAAAGGAATGAAGTATTTTAAAGAACACTATAAACGAAAAAGCCCTCCGCGAATGCGGAGGGCTTAAAATAAGCTCTTGGCAGTGACCTACTCTCACATGGGGAGACCCCACACTACCATCGGCGCAGCAACGTTTCACTTCTGAGTTCGGCATGGGTTCAGGTGGTGCCGTTACGCTATGGCCGCCAAGAAAATTCTGGTGCTGATAGGCAGATTTGAACTGCCGACCTCACCCTTACCAAGGGTGCGCTCTACCAACTGAGCTATATCAGCAAAATCGTTATCAACGTTTTACTCGGTGTTTTGTCACCAAAGTCTTACATATCATTGCTTTGATGATTAAATTTTTGCTAACTAAGGCCTAATACTAAGCGCTAATTAGATAATGAGAGCCTGGCGATGTCCTACTCTCACATGGGGAGACCCCACACTACCATCGGCGCTGCTTCGTTTCACTACTGAGTTCGGCATGGRATCAGGTGGGTCCAAAGCGCTATGGTCGCCAAGCAAAATTTGGTGTGTCTTCACTTTTCAGTCAAAACACGTATCTAGAAAGCTGTTTCGTTCTCGCCACAATCAACTGGCTTATTTCGAGTCCAACCCAAAACCTCTTGGGTGTTGTATGGTTAAGCCGCACGGGCAATTAGTACAGGTTAGCTCAACGCCTCACAGCGCTTACACAYCCTGCCTATCAACGTCGTCGTCTACGACARCCCTTTAGAGAGCTCGAAGCTCTAGGGATGACTCATCTCGGGGCCAGCTTCGCGCTTAGATGCTTTCAGCGCTTATCTGTGCCGAACTTAGCTACCGGGCAATGCGTCTGGCGACACAACCCGAACACCAGCGGTTCGTCCACTCCGGTCCTCTCGTACTAGGAGCAGCTCCCCTCAATCATCCAACGCCCACGGCAG
>NZ_MUFI01000054.1:0-20770 GCF_001996265.1 Salinivibrio sp. MA440 | reverse complement strand
AAATGAGGCATTACTCCAAAATTATGCATTTTTAATTAATGTCTAATTTTTCGTTCTGTATGCTGGCGCACCGTCAGTGATTGCAGCACAACAGGTCATTGATGTTTGTAAGATGTTAACGCAGTCCAGCGTGGCAGGATCATTCCTGGCTGTGCTGCCATTTTGGTGAAGGTATCGAGGGTTCAAAGTGTCCAAAGAAGGAAGCGTTGCGCCAAAAGAGCGCATAAATATCAAGTACGTACCTGCAACGGGTGACCAGCAAGCGGAAGTAGAGCTGCCACTTAAAACCTTGGTTGTTGGTGATTTTAAAGGTCACACTGAAGATACGCCGGTTGAAGAGCGTGCGACAGTGTCAGTCGACAAAAACAATTTTGAAGATGTAATGCGTGAAAGTAATTTACATCTTTCCACCACTGTAAAAAATCAACTTACTGATGATAAAGACGCTGAACTGCCTGTTGAGCTGTCTTTTAAATCAATGAATGATTTTGCGCCTGACTCTGTTGCAGCTCAAGTTCCCGAGCTCAAAAAACTAATAGAGCTTCGTGAAGCCTTGGTTGCGTTAAAAGGTCCTCTTGGCAATATTCCAGCATTCCGTGATCGCTTACAGGAGCTGCTTAACTCTGAAGAGTCCCGTGAGAAGTTGCTTGCTGAGCTAAGTATTGTCAGTAGCGATGATGACGCTCCGAAAGAGTAATTGATTCAAACCAGTAGTAACTTAAGCCTTAGGAAATAGAAACATGTCTACAAGTGAATCAGTCGTAGAGTCTCCTGAAGTCAAGGAAGGTGGCTTACTTGACGAGATAATGGCGCAAACGCGTATTGAGCCTAGCGAAGAAGGCTATGATGTCGCAAAGAAAGGTGTCGCCGCCTTCATCGAAAACCTCGTTGGCAACGATCAAACCCAAGAGCCTGTTAACAAAGCACTTGTTGATCAAATGCTTGTTGAGCTTGACAAAAAGATCAGTGCTCAAATGGACGAAATATTGCACGACACGTCTTTCCAAGAAATGGAATCGGCATGGCGTGGACTTAAATTGTTTGTCGATCGGACGGATTTTCGCGAGAACAACAAAGTTGACATCTTGCATGTGACCAAAGATGAGTTGCTAGATGACTTTGAGTTTGCGCCTGAAACAACGCAATCAGGTCTCTATAAGCACGTCTACTCATCAGGTTACGGTCAATTCGGTGGTGAGCCAACGGGTGCCATTATTGGTAACTATGCCTTCACCCCATCAACGCCAGATATGAAGTTGCTTCAATACATGGGGGCGCTAGGTGCGATGGCCCATGCGCCATTCATCTCAAGTGTTGGACCTGAATTTTTTGGTATTGAGTCGTTCGAAGAGCTGCCAAACATTAAAGATGTCAAGTCCATCTTTGAAAGCCCTAAATATACAAAGTGGCGCTCAATTCGTGAATCTGAAGATGCACGCTATTTGGGTCTGACTGCACCGCGCTTCTTGTTGCGTGTTCCGTACGATCCAACCGAAAATCCGATCAAATCTTTCGTGTATCACGAGAACGTTAGCCAAGCTCATGAACACTACCTTTGGGGGAACACCGCATTTGCATTTGCAACGCGTCTAACGGATAGCTTTGCTAAATATCGTTGGTGTCCAAATATTATTGGGCCACAAAGCGGTGGTGCAGTAGAAGATCTTCCGGTTCATGTTTATGAATCGATGGGCGCACTACAATCCAAAATCCCGACGGAAGTGTTGATCACTGACCGCAAAGAATTTGAGCTTGCCGAAGAGGGATTTATTGGCTTGACCATGCGTAAAGGTAGCGACAACGCTGCTTTCTTCTCTGCCAACTCAATCCAAAAACCGAAGGTGTTCCCAAACACCAAAGAAGGTAAAGAAGCGGAAACCAATTATAAGCTCGGTACACAGCTACCTTACATGATGATTATTAATCGCTTGGCGCATTACATCAAAGTGCTACAACGAGAGCAAATTGGTTCTTGGAAAGAACGTCAAGATCTGGAGCGAGAGTTGAATACTTGGCTCAAACAATATGTCGCTGACCAAGAAAACCCACCAGCAGATGTACGTAGTCGTCGACCACTTCGCGCTGCCAAGATTGAAGTGACTGACGTTGAGGGTAATCCTGGCTGGTATCAGGTGTCTTTGGCCGTTCGTCCTCATTTCAAATATATGGGCGCGAACTTTGAACTGTCTCTTGTTGGTAGGCTTGATCAGTAATCATGGCATACGTTGCGCTAGAAGACAGTGCATTTGGTGTCGGCTTCTTGGAGCGTCTTGAAGCCGGCGCTAAACCTGTATCTGTCACTCAGGGGCCGAGTAGCCCAGACGTGGTGAGATCGATCAAACGCAATATTGCCAATGTGCTGAATACACGTATTGGCGGGGCGCAAAGCTCTCCTGAACTCGGTCTGATTGATTTCAACGATGCGACACTCGAAAGCTTAGACTTATCGCTCAGAGTGAAACTCGCGATCAAAGACTGTTTAGAGAGATATGAACCGCGGCTAACAAATATCCTGGTGACATCAGACTTTGATCCGCATTCACCGTTAATGTTGCGGTTCAATATTGTTGCTACCGTCAACAGTGAAGCGCTGCACGAGAAAGTTCAACTTAGCTTGTTTTTAGACCAGAACCGCCAATATCGGGTGTTGTAAATCGCATGACGAAAGACAAGTATTTTCGAGAAGAACTCGCGTTCTTGAAAGAGCAAGGTAAAGCTTTTACTGAACTGCATCCCCAACTGGCTCGCTTCTTACACGGTCGACACACCGATCCTGATGTAGAGCGGTTACTAGAGGGATTTGCGTTCTTAACGGGCAAGTTGCGCGAAAAAGTGGATGATGACTTCCCAGAGTTAACTCACTCAATCATTAATATGCTTTGGCCCAATTATTTACGGCCAGTCCCTAGCATGTGTATTGCGCAATTCAAACCAGAAGAAAGTCTCAGTGAAAAGCAAACTGTGGTGAAAGGGACTGAGCTTGATAGTAAGCCTGCCATGGAAACTCAGTGTCGCTTTCAAACTTGCCGTGACGTTGATCTTTACCCGCTTTCTTGCTCCAGCGTTCATGCTGAACATACGCGCGAGGCGACGACAATACAGCTACAGATGACGCTCAGTGGTGATATGTCGGTACGAGATGCCAACATTAATAAACTGCGCTTTTATATTGGCGGAGACAAATATAGCGCGCAAATGCTCTATCTGTGGTTGAGTCATCATCTAGAGAAGGTAACGGTGCATGTTGATGGAACAGCATTTTCGTTACCACGTGATGCGTTTTCATCTGTCGGATTTAACGCCGGCGATGCTTTATTGCCATATCCGCAAAATGTTTATGATGGTTATCGTGTGCTGCAGGAGTATTTGTCATTTCCAGAGGCGTTTCACTTTGTTGACATCGGAGGGTTAGATAAAGCCATACCGAGTAATGTATATGGACAGTTTACGGTGCAGCTGCATCTCTCTAAAACCTTGCCATCGGATGTCAGAGTCAGACCTGAAAGTTTTCAGCTTTACTGCACACCCATTATTAACTTATTCAATCATGATGCAGACCCTATTGATTTAACGGGAAAAAACACTGAGTACAAGGTGATCCCGTCGAGTAATAAACCGGCTCACTATGAAGTGTTTAGTATTGATAGTGTCACTGGGCGACAAGACAAGATTATTGATGGCCAGCCTGTTCGCGGTCAAAAGCGGACTTATACGCCATTTGAAAGCTTCCAGCATGAAGTTGAGCGCGTGCGTAACCGCGAGACACTCTATTACCGAGCGCGTGTCAAAGACAGTATTCGTGGTGATGGATTCGATTCTTTTATCTCTTTCATTCGAGGGGACGAATCGACATCCGTGGACGTCGATGAAGCTGTTTCGATTAAGCTGACTTGTACGAATAGACAGTTACCTTTGGAGTTAGGCGTCGGTGATATATCGTGTCCAACGGATAGCTCACCACCATTTGCAGAATTCGAGAATATCACCATTCCAACTCAAGCACTCCGTCCTGTGCTAGATGGCAGTTTATTATGGATGTTGATTTCTAATTTATCGCTCAATTATTTGTCATTGTTATCCAAAGATGCACTTAGCTGTGTATTAACAGCGTATGATTTCCGTGCGCTTGTCGATCGTCAAGCAGAGCGAGTAGGTAAGAAGCGGCTAAACGCGATTGAAGACATTCAATCAAAGCCAATGGATAAGCTATTGAGAGGAATGCCTGTCCGTGGCTTACAGTCGACGATTTATCTTAATCAAGACGGGTTTGGTTCTGAAGGCGATTTATATTTATTTGGAACGGTACTCAGCCACTTTTTCTCGTTGTATGCGAGCATTAATTCTTTTCATGAGCTCACCGTCATCAACACAACGAATAATGAGAGCTATACATGGCAGACGAGAGTCGGGAAGCAACCACTCATTTAGAAGAAACAGAAATGAGTACCGCTGATCTCGTAAAAGATGCGCGAGTGTATAGCTTCTTCCAATTAGTTGAGCTTTTGCAAAAGCATAAAGGGCTTAACCCAGAGGAAGAAGAATGGGAACGCGAGTGCCAGTTAGTGTTTAGTGCAAATCCGAGTCTTGGGTTTGCTGCATCAGATATAGCATCGCTGGATCAAGTGAATGATCACACAGTGATGCTAACGAACTTTTTAGGACTTGCGGGCTCACAATCGCCACTGCCGGCATTCATTACAGAGCAACTGCTACATGAAGAGCCAGGAGGAATTAAAAGACCCTTCTTGGACTTTTTTAATAACCGATTGATCGCATTGGTCTATCGCATATGGCGCAAATACCGCTATTACGTCAGGTTTCAGCCAGGTGCGGAAGATCAGTTTTCGGCACAGTTATTCGCGCTTGTTGGGCTGGGTGATCCCCAGTTAAGAGGGGACACCCCGATAAACTGGTGCAAAATGTTGGCTTATGCCGGGACGTTAGCGGGGCGAAGCCGATCACCGACAGTGGTTGCTGGCATCATCGCGCACTGTTTTGATCTTGAACATGTAGAGATCCGCCAATGGGTAACGCGCAAGGTGAAGATTGCGAAAGAGCAACAGACGTCTCTTGGCTGTATGAATGGTCGCCTTGGTGAAGACACTGTGATTGGAGAGTCGGTTTTTGATTGCAATGGAAAGTTCGTTATTTGTATCAAAGATCTGACACGAGAGCGTTTTAATGATTTTTTACCGGTCGGTAAAGAGTATCAGCCTTTGTGTAAGTTAGTTGAATTTATTCTGCGTGAGCAGATGGCATTTGATTTGGAGTTGTCGATGACAGATGAAGAAACACCTGCTCTTCAGCTGGGGCAACACATAGCGCTGGGATGGACATCTTTCCTTGGCGAAGAGCTGCAAGATAAGCGTGTATTAATTCAGGTAAGGCAATAACGATGGTCTCACAACATCAAAACGGCATAACACTCGTAGTCGCAAACGCGCAAACCTTAGAATCTGGTTTGTCGGCACAGATTCGTTTTGTGGAATCTGGTGGCACCATTGGCGCATCGCCCGCCGTGCATTGGCGATTAAAAGATCGTTTAGGACGCGTGCATGATTTGCATTGTGAGATCTTAATGGTGGATGGTGCTTTTTGTGTGCGTGATGAGTGTGGACAGACCTTTGTTAACGGTACCGATATGCCGCTTGGTAAAGGGCAATTAGCACGTTTAGCACATAAAGATGAAATGCAAATTGGCCCATATGAGATACGCGTGTTAACCGGAAAAAACGAAGAGGTTGACGCTGGACATATTGATACGCTTTTTGATTCTAACCACACAGATTTGTTAGCGAATGGTCATGAACCAGTCGATGACGAGCCCGAGCTTGAAGATGTATCAGCGCCTATTGATCCCTTGGCCGAGCTAGAGGCATCGACACATATCCAAGGATCAAACTGGTTATTGGATGGTGAACCAGCCGAGCAGATCAGTGAAACGGGTAATCTGATTTCAAAGAAAAACTTGGTTGAAAAGCAACCTTCGTTTACGCCTCAGGCCGACAGCGAAGATGTCATGTCTGCCTCTGTGCGATTGAAGCGTATTTTTGGATTCGGTCAGAAAAAAAACCAGGCTACCAGTAACAAGTCAGATCAACAAGTATTGGATGCACAGCCAGCGAATATGGCATCACATACTCCTTCCAAGCCGATAGAAAATGAGATGAAGCCAATGGACGAAAAAGAGCTAGGACTTCTCGAGCAAGAAGTGGCCAAGAGTTTGCAAAATGAATCATCGCCTACGCCGTCAAATAACCATGGTGGACACGGGCAACACTTATTAACGGGTCCAATGCTAGAAGGGCTTGGTGTTCGTATAACGAATGAACAAGATGTTCAACGGATGCATTTCCTGTCACAAGAAATGGGTCAATCGTTACAAGCGTGTTTAAAAGGCTTGCTAGCACTGCACGAACAAGCTGCAGAAGGACGATTTGGAACGATGAACCGTAATCTTCAACCTATTGAAGACAACCCGTTACGTCTTGGTCTTTCTTACCAAGATACGGTTCGCACTATGTATGACGCGGATAAAAGCTTAGTTCATTTGTCTGCGCCTGCAGCCATTGCTGAGAGCTTAAAAAATGTAAGAGATCATAATGAAGCAACGCAGGATGCGATTTCAGAAGCATTAGATCAAATATTAAACGCGTTTTCACCGGAAGTGCTGTTACGTCGTTTTCAACATTGTCGACGCAATACGGACGCACATGAAGATGGTGAGTCGGCTTGGGCGTGGGAAATGTATTGTAATTATTACAAAGAGCTTACATCTAACCGTCAACAAGGCTTCGCTAAACTCTTTTGGGAAATATTTGAGCAGGTCTATGACAAACGTATTCGCGAAAAACAACAGGAGGGCTAATCATGCTTAAAAAGTTAGGCGTGCTTTGCGCAATCATACTATTGACAGCCTGTAGTTCTTCAGATGAATACAAGCCTGAAGAACAACCCACGACTGCGACGTTTAGTTTAGTCAGTGACAGTGGTGTAAATCCGAATATAGCAGGAGACCCAGCACCTATCGAGGTACAAGTCTTTGAACTCGAAGATGATTCGATGTTCATGTCTGCGGGATTTGATCAATTGCGTACTGACTATGAAGGTGCATTGAGTAGTAACTTTATTAATAACTACGACTATGTTCTGACCCCAGGGCAATTCAAATTTGTCAATGCGTTTGAGATCGATGAAGACACAAATTATATCGGTGTGATGGCACATTTTGCCGAACCTAATCTCGGGGAATGGAAAAAAGCTGTCAAAGTGCTGAACAAAGGCCGAAAGTATCATTTGTTGATGCTATTTCAAGATTATGACGTGAAATTAGAAAAGGTAGAATAAAGGTAATGTTTGCACGTAATCGCGTGATATGGAGCGAAGGGCTCTTTATTAAGCCTCAGCATTTCCAGCAGCATCAGCGCTACAGTGAGTATTTATTGGAAGAGCGGTTAACGTCTGTCAGTAAATATTTATATGGCATTGCTGAGCTATCACTAAATCCGGAATATCTAGCGTTTGGACGTATTGCCATCGAGCGAGCAGTCGGTGTCATGCCAGATGGAACGGCGTTTCGTATCCCACAAGAAGACGTAATGCCTGAAGCGTTAGAAATCGAAGACGGATCGCTTTCTAATCAGTTGATTTACCTTGCTATACCGTTGCGCAGTGAATCGATTATGGAAGTGAACTGGCCTGATGAAAAAGGGTCAGGGCGCTATGAAAGTCGTCGTATCGATGTGCGAGATGTACAGAGTGTGCAAGGTGACACAACCACGCTTGATGTATCACCGATTCAGTTGCAATTAATGCTAGAAAAAGAGGATCGCAGTGCCTATGCCTCTATTCCTATTGCACGGATTTCAGAAAAGCGACCTGACGGCAGTGTTGTCCTTGATGCTAATTTTATTCCGTGCCATTTCAATGTTGCTGGTAATGCGACCTTGCACCGTTTTATCAATGAAATGTCTGGTTTGATGCAAGAGCGCGCAAAAAATATCGCTCAACGTATTAGTTCTCCTTCTCAGGGCGGTGTGGCTGATGTCTCTGATTTTATGCTTTTACATTCGTTGAACCGTCTGTATCCGCAGATGAAGCACCTTGCTTCTTTAGGCAGTCTGCACCCAGAACGTTTGTATGAATGCTTGTCGTCAATTTGTGGCGAGCTAGCAACGTTCACGGATGAAAGCCGTCTGGCACCGTCAATGCCAGCTTATAACCACGATATGCCGGGTGATGCATTTTGGCCTGTTATCCGCTATTTGCGCCAGAGCCTCAGTGTGGTGCTGGAGCCTCGAGCCGTCTCTATTCAGCTAGATAAGCGCAACTACGGCCTGATGGTCGCGCCGGTTCAAGACCCGCAATTGATGGAGTCGGCAGAGTTTATCGTTGCAGTTAAAGCACGTATGCCATTGGATGAGTTACGGCGATTGTTCACTCAGCAAACCAAAGTCTCTTCGGTTGAGAAAATTCGCGAGCTTATTTCACTTCAACTGCCTGGTATTCCGCTAATTTCGCTACCTGTGGCGCCTCGCCAGTTGCCTTACCATGCCGGCTATACCTACTACCAATTGGACAAAGAGAGTGCGGCGTGGTCGATGCTCACGAACTCTAGTGGCTTTGCATTCCATGTCGCCGCCGCATTTGATGATCTTGATATTCAATTCTGGGCAATAAGAGATTGATTATGGCAGCCACTGACGAAAGTGTCTTTAAAGACCTCCTACATGATAACGTTGAAAAAATAGACAGTGACCAAGATTACTGGTTTCAACTACGTGGCCACAATGCTAATGCGTTGGTGGATGCGGCAACCCCTCTATTCGGGTTAGCGTTGCGAGTACGTTCATTATCCAGTTGCGAGAATATTGAGCAAATCTACCACCAAACGATCGAGGAAATAAAAGCGATCGAAATAGAGCTATCAGAGCAAGGTTATGAACATGCAATGCTGATGGCATATCGCTATATATTGTGTACGTTTCTTGATGAAGCGGTCATGGGTACCCCATGGGGAGCTAACACCTGCTGGGCTGAGCATTCAATGTTATCTCGTTTCCACAATGAAACATGGGGAGGTGAGAAAGTATTTACTGTTCTAGGTCGTTTGGAAAACGAGCCCGAGAGGTATCGACCATTACTCGTGTTTATTTATCACTGCTTGTGCTTGGGCTTTGAAGGGAAATATCGAGTGATTGATGGGGGGTATGCGCAGCGAGAAAAAGTCATTAAAAGGCTACATGACCAACTATTAGATGATGAAAAGCAACCCAAACAACTGAGTGAGGGGAGTGACCATGTTGTTAACACTCGGTATGCACTCAGCCGCCAGGTACCGCTTTGGTCTATTTTTGTCGGATTTCTCGTCTTGTGGGCGGGTATCTTCGCTGGCTATTCATACTTTTTACATGAAAAGTCTGAAAATGTACTCAGTCAACTGAATCAGTTGCTGTGACCCGAACAACATTATATTGATTAGAATTAGGTGTCCCTGTGATTCGAATTGAATTGTCCACGCTCATCGCTAAATTGAATGCGTCAAGCAAATTAGCGCTCGAGCAAGCCGCCTCATTATGTATTGAGCGTCATCATCCTGAAGTCTTAGTTGAGCACTTCCTAGAGATCTTGCTAGATAATCCTTTGTCTGACGTTCGACTCATTACCAAGCAAGCAAATATCGACACTGAGTCGCTTAAGCAAGCGCTCGCAGGTAATTACGAGCGAGATAACACGCTTGATACCTACCCAGCGTTCTCGCCGCTGTTGGTTGAAGTACTGCAAGAAGCATGGTTGCTATCAACCACAGAGCTAAACCAATCAGAATTGCGTTCGGGAAGCGTCTTTTTTGCGGTATTAAATCGCGCCGACCGCTACTTGTCGCGTTCGGCATCCAAGTTATTAGCAGGCATTAATCGCGAGAGCTTGAAAACGCATTTTGACGCTATTGTCGCGGACTCTGCTGAAACTGCCGTGGAAAGTGACCAGAAAAAAGGGCCAAAAGCGCCATCAATGGACGGCAGCGAGTCACCGCTTTATAAGTATTGCTCCAACATCACCGCACAAGCCAAAAATAGTGAATTGGATCCAGTGCTTTGTCGCGAAGAAGAGCTCAACTTAATGGTTGATATTCTTTGTCGCCGTCGTAAAAACAACCCAATTGTTGTCGGTGATGCGGGAGTAGGCAAAAGCGCCATGGTGGAAGGGTTGGCCTTGCGCATTGCGGCCGGTAATGTCCCAGAGCGCCTACAAAACGTTGAGCTATTCTGCCTTGATCTTGGTTTGCTTCAAGCGGGTGCTTCTGTCAAAGGTGAGTTTGAGAAGCGCTTGAAAGGTGTCATTGATGGCATTAAGAGCGCGCCGAACCCCATTATTCTGTTTATTGATGAGGCTCATACTCTCATTGGCTCAGGAAACCAGGAAGGGGGCAGTGATGCCGCCAACCTGCTCAAACCCGCCTTAGCGCGTGGCGAGCTGAGCACGATCGCAGCAACCACCTGGAAAGAATACAAAAAGTATTTCGAAAAAGATCCTGCTCTGACGCGTCGTTTTCAGTTGGTGAAGCTTGAAGAGCCTTCCGTAAACCAAGCCGTTGATATTATGCGAGGGCTTGGCAGTGTGTATGAAAAAGCCCATGGTGTATTGATTGCCGATGATGCCTTAAAAGCGGCGGCGGAACTGTCTGCTCGCTATTTATCTGGGCGTCAGCTGCCTGATAAAGCGATCGATGTACTCGACACTGCCTGTGCACGGATTGCCATTAACTTAACGACTCCCCCTAAACGTCTCGCGTTACTTGAAACACTCTGTCATCAACGCCAGCAAGAAATAGAGATGCTGAAGCGAGCCCAATATATTGGCCAAGCCGTTGATCAAGCTCGTTTAGATGAGCTTGAGACACAAGAGCAAGCGGACGAAGCTGAAAAGCATGCACTGCAAGCACGCTGGGGGGAGCAGCGTTTGTTGGTTGAGGAAATCATTGATCTACGCGCGACACTGTTAAATCCGCCACTATCAGCCGAACTTGATGAGGGTCAAGTTGATGAAGCGTCACAAGAGCAAGACCGTGAAGCGTTAGCAAAGACATTGGCTGACAAATACGATGCACTTAACGCTATTCCGCATGATCAGCGGTTGATGCATCCACACGTTGATGCTGAGCAGGTAGCAGAAGTGATTTCTGATTGGACAGGCGTACCTATCGATCAAATGAACAGCGACGAGCTCTACAAAATCACCAATCTGACAAGGTTACTGGGAAATGCGATTAAAGGGCAAGACATTGCTATCGAACGCATACATCGGCACTTACTGACTGCGCGTGCGGATTTGCGGCGTTCTGGACGGCCCAAAGGCGCATTTTTACTTGTAGGACCAAGCGGCGTCGGTAAAACAGAAACCGTGGTGCAATTAGCCCAGCAACTCTATGGTGGTAAACAATTTTTAACCACGATTAACATGTCAGAGTACCAAGAAAAACACACGGTCTCACGTCTTATTGGTTCGCCCCCAGGTTATGTTGGATATGGCGAAGGCGGTGTACTAACCGAAGCAATCCGCAAGATGCCATATTCTGTGGTGCTTCTTGACGAGGTTGAAAAAGCCCATCCAGAAGTGCTCAACATCTTCTATCAAGCTTTCGACAAAGGGGAGCTAGCGGACGGTGAAGGGCGCATGATTGACTGTCAGAACACAGTCTTCTTCCTGACGTCTAACTTGGGCTATCAAACGATTGTTGACTATGCACACGACAAAGCCAACATTGATGATGCGTTATATCCTGAGCTTGCCGCATTCTTTAAACCTGCCTTGCTGGCACGGATGGAGGTTGTGCCTTATGTCCCACTAGAACGTGACGTGTTGGCGGAGATCGTACGCGGCAAATTAGCGCACCTGGAAGCGACTTTTGCTCAGCGCTATGGCGCAACCGTTGATATTGACGACAGCCTAATTGACGAGATTTTGAAGCGCGCGACGCGGAGCGAAAATGGCGCTCGTATGCTTGAGGCGATTATTGAAGGACAGTTATTGCCACCCGTCTCACTCGAATTATTAAACAAGCTGGCCGACAAAGCGGCGATCACGCACGTTCGTCTACTGGCAGATAATGGCGAGTTTAAGGGTGAGGTAGAATAAGAATGCATAACTGGCTAGCTTATGTTACTGACTTAGCTCGGGAAAGGCGAACAACTGACTTGCAGTCTCGCTTTATCCAGATTTTGGTCAGCGAGCTCAAGCTGCGCAAAGGAATGCTGCTGGTCCCGAGTTGTGATGGCAGGCAGCTTGTCTGCCATTCCAGCGGGGAGTCTTGGTCTGTCACCGACTTTGACACGCCATTTGCACATGTGTTGCAAAATGCGACGACTAAGCATTTAGTGGCAGAAGACATTGTTTATTGGCAGTCTAATCGAGCCTTTTCAAAGGCTATTGGCGATCTTGGCTTATTTGAAGCCGTCTCTATTCGACCGTTAAT
This sequence comes from Salinivibrio sp. MA440, assembly GCF_001996265.1. Lineage (NCBI taxonomy): Bacteria > Pseudomonadati > Pseudomonadota > Gammaproteobacteria > Vibrionales > Vibrionaceae > Salinivibrio > Salinivibrio sp. MA440. The sequence continues at coordinate 8,298 of NZ_MUFI01000054.1, read as the reverse complement.
TCGCCATGATAGACATGTAAAACTCTTGCTTTGTCTTATCGGCGATGACCAAACGCTATCTAGCCTTTGGAATGATGCGTCGTTTTTACAGGTATTGGATGTGTTTGAACATCAATGGTCACTGCTCAATGAAATGGAAGGAGAGGAAAGCAATCGTCGTGCGTTAAAAGCCTCTTTGACTGACATTGAAAAGCAAACACGGCAGCAAGAAAGGGCGGCGAGCCTATCCTCCACCCTGATTGGAGACAGTACTTTAATGAGAAGACTGCGTGAGCAAATTGCTAATGCGGCTTCCTCACAATTATCTGTACTGGTCCAAGGCGAGACAGGAAGTGGTAAAGAACTTGTCGCGCGTGCCGTGCATGATTTATCACCGCGTCGACACCAGCCATTTATTCCGATCAACTGTGCTGCTATTCCTGAACATTTGCTAGAAAGTGAGCTATTTGGTTATGAAAAGGGTGCATTCTCAGGTGCGAACATAGATAAAGAGGGCCTGATTGCTCAAGCAAATGGCGGAACACTGTTTCTTGATGAAATTGGTGATATGCCGATGAGTTTGCAAGCTAAATTACTGCGTGTGCTTGAATTAGGGACGTTTCGCCCCGTCGGAGGAAGTCGAGAGCGTCAATCTGACTTTCGGTTGGTGTCCGCGACACATGTGCACCTGCTGGACAATGTAAAAACAGGCTCTTTCCGTCAAGATCTATACTATCGTTTGCTCCAATATCCGATTCATGTGCCATCGCTTGCTCAGCGCAAAGAAGATGTGCGTCAGCTGAGTTATCACTTTCTTGATAGATTTAATCATCAACATGGCACTCGTGTAGGAGATCTGCAGCCTGACGCGCTCGATATGCTCTTGAGTTATAGCTTTCCAGGTAATGTACGAGAATTAAAACACCTTATTGAATACGCATGTGCTCAAACGCCTGATCGTGAATCTATCAGCATTGCGACCTTTAGTGGGCGTATCAGTAACGGGCAACCTGTATCAGGCTCCTCAAACGTTCAGTCGATGCCTATAGGCTATACCAATGGCGCGTCGACGGCTGATAGCGTGTTAAATATTGATGCAGCTTCCATCGCCGATCTAAAACAAGCGTTGCACGACTTTGAGCAACGGATCATCACTGATCGCTTGTCTCAATTTGATGGCGATAAAAGCAAAGCTGCCGATAGTTTGGGCATTCCTCGTCGAACCCTAACCTATAAGTGCCGAAAACTAGAGATAAAAGCCCCATGAATAACCCAAACTATTGTGCACTAGCCGGGGTCATGCTGGTGTCAATCTTGGCACCGTCCACGGTGACTGGCGCACCTGCTTCCGCTCAAAAGCAAGTTGAGCAAGCCAAACAATGCCGCGCGGTGACGTCACGATTAGATCGCCTCGCCTGCTTTGATCGCGTATTTAATACCCAAGTTTCATCGTCTGAACCTGCAGATAATCACTTAGAAATGCCGTTACAGTGGCGTAGAGCAACACAAGCGGCACAAGACAGTGCGCCAAAAACATGGTCATTGAATCAAAAGGGTGAGGGACGAGGAAGTAGCGCATGGATTACGTTACAGGCGAGTAACATTAACACCGCTTTTCGAGGCAGCGAACAGCCGTTATTGATGCTTAGCTGTATCGATAACTTAAGCCGAGTGGAGTTGATGCTACCGGAGCCGATTGATGATGGTCGGGTCAAACTAACGTTCCCAAATACTCAGACCCAGTATTGGCGAAATGATGACTCAGGTGTTGTGCTCTCGTCCTCTCGTGGTCTACCTGCAATCCGTCTAATGAAGACATTAGCGCAGGATGAACGCTTAACCATTCGCTCTAATTCTCAGTACTTTGATGGGCTGACATTTGATACCCAGCCATTAAGTAATGCACTGGGCGCTCTTCGTTCTCGTTGTGGTTGGTAAATATGGAACTGAAAGAATATAAACGCAGCATTTCACAGCCAATCCCGGGAAATAGCGCAGTCGGTGAGCGTTTAGTCGATGATCCTTTGTTTGATTTCGTTGAAGATCAGATGATGAAAGTTGGCTCTCTCTCCCATGCTGATGTTCAGTGGGACGAGGTGGAGCACAGCGTTGTTAAGTTGTTAGCAGAAAAGAGCAAAGACATTAAATTGCTGACTTACCTGCTGCAGTGTCTACATCACCAAGCGTCTCCGGCTCGCTTTATCCTCTCGTTTGAGTTGATGGCATCATTTATGTCTCAGTATTGGGAAGACAGCTTCCCAGCACCGGGTAAGCGTGGAAATCTGCCTCGTCGAAAGTTCTTTAGTCAAATGGCACAGCGATTTTCGATGGCGATAGATAAAACGGACTTTGGCCAGTTTGATGCGCAAGATCGTGAGTCATTGACGGAGGCGATCGCCGAATGGGAAAAGGCAGTTGAAGAGAAAGGCCTGACCAATGACGTCGTCAGTAGTGTCGTCGTGAATGTGCGAGCCGAACTGCGAAAGGCGGAAGAGCGTCAGCGTGCTAACCAAACCGCGAAAGAAACACCGCAAGCCTCGGCGCGAACCGCAACGACAACAGCGACATCCTCTGGCTTAGATGTTGATCACTCCAGCGACAAAGCAACCAAGCAAACGTTACTAAAAGTCGCCTCTTTTTTGGCGGAACAAGATGACGGTATGGCACTCGCGATCTGCCTTCGTCGCTACGCGGTTTGGTACAGCATTACCGCCTTACCCGATCATAAAACCGGCGGCGAGACGCAATTGCGAGGGATGCAACAAGATCGAGTGAAAGACTATCAAGATAAAATGCGGCACCCCGATTTGGCATTATGGCGGCAAGTTGAGCAAAGCCTCACTATGGCACCTTACTGGTTTGAAGGGCACTTAATGAGTTACTCCATTGCTAAAAAATTGGGTCACCAAAGTTGGTGTGACGCGATTCAGTCAGAAGTCAGTCAGTTTCTAGAGCGGCTTCCTGGGCTGGCAGAGCTGAAGTTCAAGGGTGGAGAGCCGTTTGTGTCTGATGCGGTTAAAGATTGGCTAGCTCATGGCAGTACGGGACAAGCAAGTGGAAAGACCGTAAACGGTGACTGGCAAGAAAAGAGAAAAGAAGCGCTGTCGTTGGCCAAAGAGGGAGGTATTGCGGTAGCACTCTCCATGCTAAACGATGGGCTACAAGCGGCACGAGAACCACGCGATCATTTCTATTGGCGAATGATATCGGCCGATCTCATGCGAGCGAATCAACTTAACAGTATGGCTCAAGAGCAGTATCAAACGCTAAATCAAGAAATTAAAACCATGAGCGTCATCGACTGGGAACCCAGCTTGGTGGAACAACTTGAACGCAGTACAACGTCAGAGTGATTAAGGGCGAAAATTCATGTGGAAAAACATTTTTAAAATAGCGAAAAAGCTTAAGCCTGGCATGGTCGCAGCCTTTCCTATTTTATTAGCAGCGATTTTTATTCTTGTTAATGTCGCCATTTGGTGGGCAGGCCCTTGGTTGACGATGGGCGAGAAAAAACCATTAGCATCCGTGATGGCACGCGCTGTTTGTAGTGGTTTTATAACGCTTGGCGCTTTAGCGATTTGGGGCGTATGGCAATGGCGAAAGCTACAAAGCTTCCAAGCAGAGCAAGCGCACACTGAACGATTGCGTGAAGACCCCATTCAGATATACGAAGAGCGCCAAGAGAAAGAGCTGAATCAGGTTGTTGCAAATATGAAGCAAAACTTGAACAAGCGGAATCATCTCTATGCACTCCCTTGGTATCTTGTTCTCGGGCTTGAAAATGCGGGGAAAACTAGCCTAATTAATCGTTCGGGGCAGAACTTTGTTTTCTCTTCGGTTATGCGAGCATCGGGCAAAAAGAGTGAGAATCCATACTCATTTGACTGGTGGATCGGTGACGAATCGGTTGTTATCGACCCAGATGGTGAGTTGCTGACACAAGGACATAAGGACGAAAATAATGATGGTGAGCTTGAGCGTCGTTTGTGGTCGCACTTTGTTCAGTGGCTGGAGCAGACCCGTAGCCGCCGTCCGCTGAATGGGATTGTATTAACCCTTGATGCGTCACACCTTGCCACGGCCACGGCATCAGAACGCAAGGCGTATGCCAACCTATTACGTGCCAGGTTGCGGGAGTTGATGGAGACGCTATCGACACGGCTTCCTGTTTATATTGCACTAACAAAACTCGACTTGTTGTATGGCTTCGAACCGTTTTTTAAACATTATTCTAAGCAGCAACGCGATGAGGTGCTTGGTTTCACTTTTTCTTTAAACTCTGTGGATGACTTGGACTCATGGCTTAAAGAGTTTGATGAAGACTATTCTGCATTTATTGATCGCATTAATGCGATAGTTCCACATGCACTGGCCGCTCCGATTGATTTTGAGGATCGTAAAGCGATTTATAGCTTCTCGCGTCAGATCGCTGGGCTGAAAGATATTCTTGCTACTTTTTTCAATGAAGCACTGGCGAGTGATCAATTCTCTACTTCGGCGCTGGTTAGAGGCGCGTATTTTACCTCTGTCTATCAGCAAGGGGTACCAACGAACGCATTCGATGATGCAGCCTCTCGTCGTTATGGATTGTCACATGCGGTCAATCATGCTCAAAAGGCCAAGAATTCAACGATTTTTTTCACGCAAAAACTATTTAGCAATATTATCTATCCCGAGGCGGGGCTCGCGTCGGATAACTTCCGCGTGGCAAAACATAAACGGCGCTTGATGGGAATGTCTGTCTTGGCATGCTCTATCGCCACTGTCTTATTAGTGGGGACGTGGCATCGCTACTATCTTGCCAACGTTGCACATGCGGATGCGGTATTGACAAAAGTTGATCAATATAAAACCCAATTCTCAAACAGTGCTGCCGGTGCATCGCAACGTGAGGTGCTTAAACCGCTCAACCAGATCCGTCAAGCGACGCTGGAATTTGGCTTTTTCCGCGAAAAGCCTAAATATGTCTCTGACTTTGGTCTATATCAGGGTCATGTGATTGGACCTAAAGTCGAACAAACGTACCTCAACCTATTAAAAAGTCGATTCTTGCCACTCTTAATGGCAGATACCGTGGTGGATATTAATCAAGCGGAGACGGATCAGGAACAGCTAGTTGCATTGCGTGTTTATCGGATGATGGTGGATAAAAGCGGCCGCTATCATGACTATGTAATGGACTATTTTAGTCAACAATGGCAACAAGAATTTGCCGGGCAAAAGGTCATTCAAGAACGTTTACTCGATCATCTCGATTACGCTATGCGCCATACTGACTTGACTGGGGAGCGTATAAGAGGCGATAGAATTTCAGATCGAGTAATGCGTCCTTATGATTTTACTATCGCTCGTACGCAGGCATATTTACGGACTATGCCAACCGACCAACGTGTGTACCGGAACTTGAAGCTAGACGCAGAGACCGTTCTGGGTTCGGGAATGAACCTGCGGAACGCGGTTGGTCCTGTCTTTGATGTTGTTTTTGATGAGCGGGAAGTCGATAGCGAAAACTTACATATCCCGCAAATGCTGACCAAAACTGGCTTTGAAGATTACTTTGTGCCGAAGCTCCAGTCAGTTTCTGACTTGGCGTTGATTGATAGCTGGGTATTAGGTGAAGCAGAAACGGCGCAGTTTAGTGACGCGGATAAAAAGGCACTTAGAAACCAAATACGTGATTTGTATGTTGCTGATTATACTAATACGTGGCGTACAGCGCTGAACGAAATTGATGTGAAGTTTTTCAGTGATATTAATGATGCCGTAACGGTTCTGGATAATTTTACTGGGCACGTAGGACCCTTGCAGCGTTTATTACGCACCCTCGAAACCAATACCCAGCTTGCATCAGGCCTCGGTTTGGATGAAGACGCTCAAGAAGCGATCTCAGAAAATCCAAAATATGAGGTGGCGTCACAAATACAGGCACCATTTTCAGATTTGAACCGTCTTGTTAAAGCGGTGAATGACAAACCGGCCTACCTGAGTGAAGTGTTGGCGTCGGTACAGGAGCTAAAAAGCTACCTTAAATCTATCCAAGATGCGCCTGACATTGGTACAGCGGCACTGGATGCGACCAAAGCACGTGTTAAGTTGGTGAATACCGACCCCATTTATACACTTAAACGGATTGCTACCGGTTTACCTGAGCCGCTTGATGGTATGGTTGATAAACTCGCCGATGAAAGCTGGCATGTCGTTAAACAAGCGGCCATCAAACACCTTGAAACTCGTTGGTATCAAGAGGTCTATCGCCCTTATCAACAAAAGTTAGCGAACCGATATCCGTTTAATCCGAATGCCAGTAAAGATGCATCACTTAGCGACTTTGAAAGCTTCTTTGCGCCACAAGGAACCCTGGATAATTTCTACAATAGTCAGCTGAAAATATTTATAGATGAAAACATATCAGTTGGAGATAAAGGGACAAATGGGTCGTTAATTCGCCAAGACCTGCTAGCCCAGATCCAAAAAGCACAAAAAATCCGAGAAGCGTTCTTTAATCGTAAAGGTGTTTTGGATGTGAGCTTCTCTGTTGAGCCCTTGCGTTTAAGCAGCAATAAACGACGCAGTGTTTTGAATGTTGATGGTCAGTATGTGACCTATAGCCATGGGCCTAGAGACAGTATTGAGCTCATTTGGCCAAATACGCTTCGTGACTCGGCTACCTCAAAACTGACATTGGTGCCCACGAAAACCAACCTGTCACCGCGTAGTGTCGTGATTCGCGGTCCATGGGCGTTGTTCCGTCTCCTTGATCAAGGAGCAGTGGTCTCGGCTAGTACTACTTCGGTTGACTATCAATTCAATGTTGATGGCGGTGGAATGATCTACCGTGTTAATGCTCAGGCTGCCACTAATCCATTCACGCAGCGCTTGTTCAAATCGTTCAAGCTCTCACGCAACCTCTACTAACTGATCATGGGGCGAGTGCACTCGCCCCTGCTTTATCAGGAATGCTAAATGTCTTTTATACTCTCGATTGATAATCAGCCTTTTCGTATTATCCAAGATGTTCAACCCTTGCGTGATGACGAGCGTTATCAAGCAATTAGAGACCAAATCAATAAACGACACTCGCCATTATCCGGGGGGACCGATTGGCAATTTGTAAAAGATAACTGTCAAGCACTCGCCAGTGAGCAGGGTATTGATTTACTGCTCAGTGGCTACTACACCGTCGCGGCGTTAAAAATTGGCGGTCTAGCAGGATTGGCAAACGGGTTGGAATTGATCCTTGCTTGTTTGAATAACGAAGACGCGGTCTCTGAAAAGCGTGCCCGGGCGCGAAAAGAGGCGCTGGAGTGGGTGAATGCTCGAGTACAAGGAGAGCTAAACCAGATTAAGCCAGACCAACAAGCATTACGCGAGTTGTACCGTTGTGAAAAGCTCTGCGACACCCTATATCATGTGCTCGAACACCAGCAACCCAAGTATGTGGTTGACTATGAGGGGATCGCGTATGTGTTGTTTGAACATATCGACCGAATAGAAACACGATTTCATAGTGCACTAAAACAGCAACAACGCGATGAAAACGTTAACCCAACCATTAGTATAAGGGTAAGCCGTATTCGCACTCTATTGGCCGGTGTCGTAGGGGCCTGTTTAACCGCGTTCATATGGCTGGGTTACCCATATATCCCTTACTTTCAAACCCCCTTTCAAGTTGATGCGCCGGCGCCGAGCTTAAATCATGCTGACGCCACGGCGGCTTTTGCAAAAACGCATCAGCCAAGCACATTAGCGCGCTGGGAATCACAATTCGTCCCGTTATACGCGCAATCGACAACTCAAGAATTGGAGCAGTCGATTGAATCGAGCAAAGTACTGGCCAAGGCGCATCTTAATGCACTGGCCACACTCTATGCCGACAATAAACAAACTCGTGAATTATTGACGCGTTATGACATGGAGCGCAAAGAGGCACTGGGAAATACCGCTAAATACATCGATAAGTTTCGCGCGGTTCGAACCAAGATGGCGAATATGGCTCTACTTGCAGAGCAAAACCGCTGGTGGGCGTTGCAAAAGCAAACTCGATCTTTGGAAGATTTCGCCATCAGCTTATCGCCTATTTATGGACGAGCCGATTATGTCGAAACACTTGTGGAACAGGGTGATATCGATAAAGCCAACGCCGAGCTAGCCGTACTTACCGAACGCTTAAATTACCTAAGTTGGAAAGTCGTCCAGCTTCAAGAAAAAATTAATGTTCATCAAACCACCCAGTAGCCTCATCCTGAGCAACTTTTTGCTTGGCTTGGCAAGAAGTTGCTTGGCACGTGCAAAAAATTGGTCAGGAATATTCTAATATAC
>NZ_MUFI01000053.1:0-23474 GCF_001996265.1 Salinivibrio sp. MA440 | reverse complement strand
GTTAAATATAGTATTAGGTAAGGTTTCTATGTGGGGTCATGCTATCGCGCACTGCTCTTTTTGGTTGCCATTGAACGTAATTAGCTATTTACCATAAAATAGCTAATTACTACTTCCTTTAATCGTCATTATTCCAACACGTTTGGTCTAATTCGATTCAACTCAGCGGTAATTAGTGATCAGAAAGCGTTAACGGCTGATGCGTGTAAAGCACCGCACTCAGACTCGCTGCTCGCACTGGCTTAGTGACAAAGTCGTTCATGCCAGCCCGAACACAGCGTTGCTTGTCCTCGTCCATGGCATTGGCAGTTAAAGCAATAATCGGCTGCTTAAAGCCAGATGCGCGTAACGCTTTTGTTGCGGCAATGCCATCCATGACTGGCATCGACATATCCATTAAAACAATATCAAATTCAGTCTGCTTTACATGCTCTAGCGCTTCTTCGCCGTTTGATGCAAGCACCACAGTGTGGCCTTGCTTTTCTAACATCAAACGCACAACCATCTGATTGGCGCGGCTATCTTCAGCGACTAAAATCACCATAGGTTGCACATTGCCTGCCGGTATCGCCGGCGTTGGCTGATGTTTTTCGGCATCTTGTGGGGTCGCAACAATAGGCAAGCGAACACAAAAGTCTGTGCCCTGGCCAAGCTCACTGTCTACATCGATACGTCCACCCATCATCTCAACCAGTTTTTTACAGATGGATAAACCAAGGCCTGTTCCACCAAACCGACGAGTAATGCTGCCGTCTGCTTGGGTAAAGGGATCGAAAATGCGTCCAATCTGGCTTTCATCAATGCCAATTCCCGTGTCTTTTACCCTCAGGATCAGTACATCACCATCCGTATTAAGTGACACTGTCACACCACCTTGGTCGGTGAACTTTAACGCGTTGGCTATTAGGTTAAGTAAAATCTGAGTAAAGCGATTCTCATCCATATAAAGCGTATCAGGAACAGAGGGAGACACTGATGCGGATAAATGGATACGTTTTTTATCGGCACGATCAATGAGCTGTTGATAAACGTTAGTGACACAGTCACTTGGCTTCATCAACGAGGGAGAGAGGGAAAAGCGATTTGACTCAATTTTAGATAAATCAAGCACATCACTGATTAATGTCAATAGCAGTTGAGCGGATTTATCCATCTGCCCTACCCACTCTTTTTGCTCTAAGGTTAGCCGCGAATGTTGTAGTGCATCAATCAAGCCCAATACCGCATTTAGCGGCGTCCGTATTTCGTGGCTCATTACAGCAAGAAACTGTGATTTGGCATTATTGGCCAGTTCAGCCTGACGGCGCGCTTGTTGCAGCTCGACAACGCGACGCTTGGTGGCGGTAATATCTTTGGCGGTGCCGCGATAGCCTGACAATTGCCCTTTTTTATTGTAGCAAGGTCGGCCAGAGAGGCTCACCCAGTAGTCATGCGCACGAGATGCAATATGCCACTCAATGTCACTAAAAGATTCTTCGCGGGATATAAGCTGTTCAAGCTGTGCTTTTAGTTCTTTATCTGATTTTATTTTCGCCAGCAATGCCTCGGCATCAATATGGATATCTGTATTAGGCGAAGATAGATACGTGAGCTGAAACGCATTATCAAGCTCCCAAAACCAGTCACTTGCTGTTTGTGCAAAATCCTGGAAGCGTTGACGACTTGCATTAAGCTCCTGGGTTCGGCTACTGACAAGCGCATGCAAGCGGTGTCGATAGTCGATATCCATAATGGTCCGCTCGATCAATGGACGAAATCGATCGACGACCTGCTGAGCTTCGTTATTGAACGAATCACGACGATGTGAAAATAAAATCAGCATGACTTCGCTGTCATTGACCGTTAAGCCGCTGATCAGTGCTGTACCTTGAAGATAACTGGCATATTGATGGGTTAAGCAGTGAAGCTCTTTGATCATGCCTGGCTTATAAATAGCAACCGTCTCTCCTTTTACACAACGGTGAAACACGTCCCCTGTTTGCCACGTTACCGTTTCTAGCAATCGCTCCGTAGACACTAAACAGCGAAACGCATCTTCCGTTTCACGATTGCGACTCAGCGCGACCGCACTATCAAAACTCACATAGCGATGAATAACGTCGAGCAATGACGCAAAGATATCTGTCTTCGATGTGGCTTCTGTCATAGCAGAAATGGCAGACAGAATTGCATCGTTCTCTTCTCTTAGCCGTTTTTCTCTGGCCTCAACGCGGCTGAGTTCAAATAAGGTTTCTTGCAACGATTCAGAGTCTGAACGTTCAGAAGCCGATAAGCGTTTCGACATCTTGATTAATCCTTATGAAACAGCACAGCCGAGATCATTAAGTTACCGTGAGATAACTCTCCCCCTTTAAAGAGCCCTTGCTCGCCAAACGTAAAGGGGCATACAAAAGGAGCGTTATACAAGGCCGTATTGATATTCTCAGCCACTTGGTCAAGGCGATCTTTTACATGCAACATGCATCCAGCGCAGTAGATCGCTAATCCACCCAGAGGCTCAGGCTGACACAGTGCATGATCATTTGCTGACTCCACTACTCGACTGGCTCGCGAAATGAGCCCCTCGCTGGTTCCCGACATAAAATAGACAGTTTGGCCAACCTCAAGCTGAGAAAATAACTCCATATGACCTTGCGCATTAATAAATGTCGGATGCGACAATGTGTAGTATGGCAAACCATGTATTGTGCCGGTTTGAGTGCCTAGCGGATAAAGCGTGGATTGAGAGAAAAGCGAATCTGTAGGATCAAGAGTCAATCCAGTTTCTGACTCGTACCAGCGTTTATACACTTCGGCAGCAGGTTGATGATTTAAGCTCACCAATGCGCGACCACGCACATCCGTCACCGTCGCATGCCTTTGAGTCGGCGCATAGCCAGAATGGAACGAGTAACTGACCCGAGCTGAGGGATAAAAAACGCTGATCGCGATGCCGGACGTTGCTGTTTCCTTGTGATCGAAAATAGCCCAGTTTCCACCGACTGTTTCTGCCGCTGCCGAACCACCGATGACGGGAACAGATACGCCTAGCTCTTCTCGGATTGCCGATAAGGTTGCCTCTTCTTCACCAGGCGTGCTGTGCAACGCAATCAATTTGGGTAACTCGCCGCATCGCCCACTTTCTTCAATCGCTTGAGTCAGTGCCATACGCGCCGAGTCGCGCACATGGCGGTGTGCTTGATGGGAGACCAAGGCTGAGCCATAACTCCCTTTATCATCACTGCATGCCCAGATAGCTGCCGCAGGACCGCTGGTACATCCATTTTGGGTCATCACGCCATAACACGTAGAACAGCCGATGAGTGGTACGCCCGGAAAAAGACGATATAAGGTACGTTGAAGCGCTTGAACGTCATAATGCTCAGTAAAGTAGATCATCAAAAGCTTAGGCGTACTGATACGCGTTTTGATGGTGCGCGCCAATGCATAGGCGGCTTGTACTGCGTCATCAGCTTGAGTTCGTGCCGTTGCTATCTTCATGTCACCGTTACGTTGATAGGAATATGAGTGTATGACAGTGCTAATGATACATGTATCAAGCGATCAATTCATTGTTCTCGGTGGCTGAAATAGATTCTAAACTGACGTATCCTATACGCCCTTTATATCAATTGAGCGTTGAACATGGATTGTCGACCCGTTGCGCTATTGGGTGGCGCGAGCACTTTAGGCGCCACGATTGCTTATCAACTTGCCGCTCAAGGCTATACCCCCATTATTATCGATCACAATCAGGCCTCTGCACTTGATATCGTTGCTCATGAACCTAGAGTTCGATTTAAATCAGTTCCGGCGCTTACCGTCGACGCTCTTACCGCTGCCTTATCGCAAAGTGTATCTCAACTTGCACCGCTAACTGGCGTAGTTCAGGTTGCCAAAGACGGTGAACGGTACATGCGACTGTTGGGGTATCCAGTTTTAGATCAATTTTGTCAAGCTGACGCGGCTTGTGTCATGATTTCTCCACATGGGGGGCTAATAAAGCCCCGTCTCGATGACATACCGGACACAAACTTCTTGCAACGGATTAACAGTGTCACTTTCTGGTTGGATCACAATTTTAACAGTGGTGATGAAACATTATCAGTGCGTGAAAAGTGCGAAATTTTATCACCACTGGTTTGCTTTCTTTTAGGGGAAGAATCAAAACGCATTAATAATCAGGTTTTTAGCGTTAAACTGTAACTGTGTAAATATAAAAACCATCATAAATAAGCATTTTCTTTAGTAATAAAGCACTGCATCGATAAATACGATATAAACCGCACTTATTTATCCTTTTTCTGGGTAATTAAATTTAAATTGATACCGATCAAAGACAACGTTAAATATACCCATATCGGTAGGGAGATCGTGACGAGACCATTGCCAATTAGTCCGGTATCCTTCCCCTTCTTGAACCTGTTTTATGCTTAGCTCAGGTGATTGCTTCCCCTTTTGATCCCAGTACGCGGAGTGAGGTTTACTCTCTGAAAATAAAGAAAAATATATAGTGTCATTCTTCCTTATCCATTCATACGCGACTTTTTCTTGAGATTGTGATGTGCCACAAAAACCAGTCGCATCCTTACAATCTATAATTGTCAGTCCTGGCGTATAAATGACCGTGCGCCAAAAGAAGGCGATCACTAAAAGTGTAAGCATAACGATAATTTGCGCTAATCGCCCGCGAGTGAGTTTTTCTGCTGCCATGTGTGGCCTTCTCCATGTTACAGAGGTCAAAGTTTTATCAGAAAGGGAGGTAAGCCTCACGAAGTGTGTGGGTTAGCCCCTGTTTTTTAACCAGTATCTACAGTATGATTCTGGTCGAAAATGCCATTTTTACAAAGAAATAGCAACGGAGTGTATAAAGCGGTTAAAAACCGTACGCAGCCGAGCGATTTAGTAAAAAAGGTATGTTAATAGACGAAGCGGAGGCTTCGTCCGTATCAAACGTGAGTGTAGTTAACCAAAAGTGGAAGCATGCAATATGAGCCAAGTTAAGCAGCTTGAACAAGACTACAACTACCGCGTTGTCCGCCAATTTACTCTAACAACCATTTTGTGGGGTATTGTGGGCATGGCGGTAGGTGTACTTATTGCCGCTCAGTTAGTGTGGCCTGCACTGAACTTTGATGTTCCGTATTTGACGTACAGCCGTTTGCGTCCACTGCATACTAACGCAGTGATTTTCGCATTCGGCACCAGTGCGCTGTTTGCAACGTCGTATTATGTTGCACAACGTACTTGTCAAACACGGTTATTCGGAGGGAAGTTAGCAGAGTTCACCTTCTGGGGTTGGCAAGCCATTATCCTTTCAGCAGCTATCTCGCTGCCAATGGGATACACCACCTCCAAAGAGTACGCTGAACTAGAGTGGCCAATCGATATCGCCATTGCGGTGGTATGGGTGGCATACGCTATCGTGTTCTTTGGCACATTAATTAAGCGTAAAACCTCGCATATTTACGTTGCGAACTGGTTCTTCGGTGCCTTTATTCTGACCATTGCTGTCTTGCATATCGTTAACAGCATGGCAATCCCAGTTTCACCGATGAAGTCTTACTCCATTTATGCCGGTGCAGTCGATGCAATGGTACAGTGGTGGTATGGGCATAATGCGGTCGGGTTTCTATTGACAGCTGGCTTCCTGGGTATGATGTATTATTTCGTTCCCAAGCAAGCTGGTCGTCCTGTTTATTCTTACCGTTTGTCTATTGTCCACTTCTGGGCGCTGATCTCTCTGTATATCTGGGCGGGACCTCACCACCTTCATTATACGGCTTTGCCTGACTGGACTCAGTCGCTGGGTATGGTGATGTCGCTGATCTTATTTGCGCCTTCTTGGGGCGGTATGATTAACGGTATTATGACCCTCTCTGGCGCATGGCATAAACTACGTTATGACCCGATTCTGCGTTTCTTAATCGTGTCCCTGTCCTTCTATGGTATGTCGACGTTTGAAGGGCCGATGATGTCAATCAAAACGGTGAATGCGCTATCGCACTATACCGATTGGACGATTGGCCACGTACACTCTGGTGCGCTCGGCTGGGTTGCGATGGTGTCAATCGGCTCTATCTACCACTTGATTCCAAAACTGTTTGGTCAAGAGCGTATGTACTCCGTTTCACTGGTAAACGTACACTTCTGGCTAGCCACCATTGGTACCGTACTTTACATCGTCGCGATGTGGATTTCTGGTGTCATGCAAGGCTTGATGTGGCGCGCAGTGAATACAGATGGCACATTGACGTACAGCTTTGTGGAGTCATTAGAAGCCTCCTACCCGTTCTATTTTGTCCGCTTTATCGGTGGTGCAATTTTCCTATCAGGCATGTTCTTGATGGCTTACAACGCATATAAAACGATTCGTGCGCCGGAAGCTAGCTTGAAATCGCTTGAGCCTGCGGTGTAAGGAGGACGATTAAATGAGTTCAAATCGCCACGAGATAGTAGAAAAAAACACAGGCTTGCTCGCGATCTTAATCATTGTCGCCATTAGTTTTGGCGCCTTAGTGGAAATCACACCACTGATTTATCAAGAGCAAACCACTGAACCGGTTGATAACCTTCGTCCGTATACAGCCTTAGAGATGGAAGGACGTGATATTTACATCCGTGAAGGCTGTAATGTTTGTCACAGCCAAATGGTTCGTCCATTCCGGGCCGAAACTGAGCGCTATGGTCACTACGGCGTTGCAGGTGAAAGCGTGTGGGAGCATCCATTCTTATGGGGTTCTAAACGTACAGGTCCTGATCTCTCCCGTGTTGGGGATCGGTATTCTGACGAATGGCACCGCGTTCACTTGATTAATCCACGTGACGTCGTGCCTGAATCGAATATGCCTGGTTTCCCATGGCTAGCAGAAAATACGCTAGACGGAGAGACAACGGCTGCGAAGCTTGAAGTGTTCCGCGATCAATTTGGTGTGCCATACACCGATGAAGATATTAAGAACGCAGAAGCCGCGGTTAAAGGCAAAACGGAGATAGAAGCGTTGATTGCTTATCTTCAGTCACTAGGTCACGCAATGAAGTAATAAGGAGGGCCTATGGATATCGGCACCTTTCATAGTATTTGGACCGTGGTCCTATTTGTTAGCTTCATTGGGATCGTTGTTTGGGCTTATAGCAAACGTCGCAAAAAACACTTTGATGAAGCGGCTAACCTGATTTTCGACGAAGAAGAAAAGGGTCAGGATAAGCCCAATAACAAGACAGGAGATAATCGCTAATGAGTACGTTTTGGAGTATCTTCGTAACAGTCATCGTACTCGGCACGATTGCTGGCTGTGCTGCCCTTATCATTTGGACGACCAAAGATAAAATGGGCGTCGCAGAGGGCGATGACATGGGTCACGACTACGATGGTATTCGTGAGCTGAATAACCCACTTCCCAAGTGGTGGTCATACATGTTTTGGGCCACATTGGTATTTGGTTTGGGGTACCTCATCCTTTACCCGGGGTTAGGTAACTTTGCTGGTGTATTAGGTTGGAAGAGCTCTTACCAAAATGTTAGCAACGTTGATGAATCACGCGAGTTAATGGCGAAGGCACAAGAAGCTCAGCACATTAACCAATACGCGATGGAACTCGACGCTGCAGACAAAGTGTTTGGTGAGGCATTCCGTCAACTCGCTTATCAAGAAGATGGCAAGTCACTGCGTCCGATAACACAAATTGCGCGCAATGAAGAAGCCTTAAAGGTTGGCCAACGTTTGTTTAGCCAAAACTGTGCTGCTTGCCATGGGTCGGATGCACGAGGTCAAGCCGGCTTCCCTAACCTAACGGACGATGCTTGGCTATACGGTGGTGAACCTGAAACCATCAAAGCCACTTTGCTCCACGGCCGAAAAGGCAATATGCCAGCTTGGCTAGATACCATGGGTGAAGAGGGTGTCCAAGAAGTTGCCGCTTACGCGTTAAGTTTGTCAGGCCGTAAAGTCGACCCGCAAATGGCTGCAAAAGGTAAAACCCGATTTGTGGTATGTGCCGCTTGTCATGGAACAGATGGTAAAGGTAACCCTGCTTTCG
Organism: Salinivibrio sp. MA440; assembly: GCF_001996265.1. Lineage (NCBI taxonomy): Bacteria > Pseudomonadati > Pseudomonadota > Gammaproteobacteria > Vibrionales > Vibrionaceae > Salinivibrio > Salinivibrio sp. MA440. The sequence goes on along the minus strand of NZ_MUFI01000053.1, from coordinate 15,456 downwards.
GTGCACCGGACTTAACCGACAACATCTGGCTATACGGTGGCTCACGTCGAGCGGTGGAACAAACCATTCGTGGTGGCCGTCAAGGTGTTATGCCCGCATGGGAAGCGCATCTTGGCGAAGAAAAAATTCAGATACTCTCTGCCTATGTATGGCGTTTGAGTAATCCTGAAGTAGAATAGAGACTTACGTATAAACTGGCCCCTGCTTGCAGGGGCTTCCTAATGCTCATCCCAAGGAGCTTCAGATGATAACCCCCTGGTACAAGCAGTTTTGGCCTTGGTTCCTTATCGCCCTACCAGCGACTGTCGTCGTCGCGAGTCTATCTACCTTTGCGTTATTTCAAAAAAATGCGGTTTCTCTTGTTGCGGAAGACTATTACAAGAAAGGAAAAGCCATTAACCTTGATTTATCGAAGTTGAAAGTCGCAGACCAACTTGGTATTTCAGCGCAACTGTCAGCGACTGAAGACGCAATTGCCATCGCACTTGATAAAGGGCAACTTGACACATTTCCGACGCTGAAAGTTCACATACAACATCGTACCTTAGAGCGTAAGGACGTGAATGTCATGGTAAACCCAAATCAAGCTGGTATTTATCATATCGATTTGGCCGAGCCTATGTCCGGCCCTTGGTTTATAGAACTGGCGTCGTTTGACAAACAGTGGAAGGTCAACGGTCGTATTAATTTCCCTCTCTCGAATACCCTGACGTTAAGCGGTAAACAATAACCATGACTACTCCCTGTTATCACTGTGGTGATCCTGTTTTAACAGGCGACACCTTCCAAGTCGTGATCTTCGATAAACCTCGCCTTATGTGTTGCCCTGGCTGCCAGGCTGTGGCAACCACTATCGTAGACAGTGGTTTGAGCTCTTATTATCAGTATCGTACCGAGAACGCGGATAAAGCAGAGTTGGTGCCAGAAGAGCTTAAATCACTGACTTTGTATGATAACCAAGATATACAACAAGAGTTTGTTCGTGATGTTGCCGATCAAAAAGAAGTCCCTCTTTCATTAGATGGCGTTTCTTGCGCGGCCTGTGCATGGCTGATTGAAAAACAATTGCAGAGAACCAAGGGGGTTACCCATATTCAAGTTAACACCACCACCAACCGTGCCCTGGTTCGTTGGGATGATAGCGAAACATCACTGAGCACAATACTCACACGCATTCATCATCTTGGGTATAAAGCAGCCCCTTTTGAAGCGGATAAGCAAGAGCAGCAATACCATCGTAATATGAAGCAATATCTCTATCGGTTAGGGATTGCTGGCCTCGCGACAATGCAGGTGATGATGTTAGCGGTGGCAATGTATTTCGAAGTGTTTGGCGATATGGATGAAACCTTTCGCAACTACTTCCGCTGGATTAGTCTTATCTTTGCCACCCCTGTTCTACTTTATTCCGCCTTACCTTTTTACACTAATGCATGGCGTAATCTAAAAGCCAGAACGCTCGGTATGGATGTCCCCGTTTCGATTGCCCTACTCTTTGCCTATTTCTCGAGCTTATACGCAACGGTAACAGGTAAAGGTGAGGTCTTTTTTGAATCGGTGGCAATGTTCACCTTCTTCTTATTGTTGGGGCGCTTTTTAGAAATGCGCGCCAGGCGTACAGCGGCAGCAGCCAGTGCCAATTTATTGAAATTGGTGCCGAAGATGGCACGTCACCTTACTGGTGAAACCGTTCCGGCCAACAGCTTAAAGGTCGATGATCACGTTCGGGTGTTACCGGGAGAGCCTTTTCCCGCCGATGGGCGAATCCTGTCAGGCAAAACATCAGTAGACGAAGCCATGTTGACCGGAGAGTCGTTGCCACAAACCAAACAAAGCGGTGATACCGTGTATGCCGGCACCATGAATGTTGAGGGCAATGTTGACATCACCGTCATTAATAACCATAAAGAATCGCTCGTCGCGCACATTGTTCGCCTACAAGATGAAGCACAGATGGCAAAGCCCAAAGTCGCTGTTTTGGCGGACCAAATTGCGCGTTATTTTGTCGCTGCTATTCTCATTATTTCTGCATCGACGTGGCTCTATTGGCACTTTTCTCGACCTGATGATGCTTTTTGGATCATGCTGTCGGTGCTCGTTGCAACCTGCCCCTGTGCGCTGTCGTTAGCGACACCTACCGCGTTGACCTGCTCGACGTCAACATTTGGTCAACTCGGCATTATGTTGCGTCGAGGACATGTCTTAGAAACGTTAACCAAAGTGAACCGATTAGTGGTCGATAAAACCGGCACATTAACCGAAGGCACCGTGCAGATCAGTACGATTGAGATCAACAGCGACACGTTGACAGAGCAACAGGTGATCAATATTGCCGCTAGCCTGGAAGCGTTCGCCAATCACCCGATAGCGAACGCATTTCAGGCTCGGGCCACGGAAAAAGTCAACGTCGGCGCTGCCGATAATCATATCGGGCAAGGCGTGAGTGGTACTATCGATGGCCAATATTGGCGCATTGGTAAAGCCAGTTTCGCGTTATCAGACGGGGCTGAAAGCTACCAATCGTATCCGGTCATACTCAGCTGCGATAACAAACCGGTCGCGGCATTCTCGCTTATCGACCCCATCCGGCCCAGTAGTGCCAGATTACTTGCCGCGTTCAAGGACGCGGGCATCCAAACGACAATGTTAACCGGCGATCAGTCACGCAATGTCAAACAAGTCGCTGATGAGCTCGGTATAGACTCTGTTGTATCTGGCGTGTCTCCTCAAGGCAAACTGTCATATCTTCAAAGCCTTGATAGTCGTACAATTACCTTGATGATCGGCGATGGTGTAAATGATGCGCCCGTTTTAGCGGGTGCTCATTTATCTGTTGCCATGGGAGGCGGAACCGATATCGCGAAGTCATCCGCTGATATGGTACTTCTTGGTGATGATTTAGAAAAACTGCTAACTGCAAGACGTCTTGCTCAACAAACGCGACGGATCATTCGAGAAAACTTAGCCTGGGCATTGGGCTACAACGTGACCATTTTGCCTTTGGCTGTCATGGGCTTTGTCGCGCCATATGTTGCTGTGGTCGGAATGTCTGCTAGCTCCATTATTGTGGTGTCTAACTCGCTGCGCCTGCTCAATAAAAAATAAGGATAGCGTTATGGCTAGTTTGTACATCTTGATTCCGATTGCGATCATGCTGGTGTGTGTCGCCGCCGTCGTCTTTATTTGGGCGGTAAAATCCGATCAGTTTGAAGATCTTGAGCGTCAAGGCTCTTCTATTCTTTTCGATGAAGAAGAACCAGAGAAAAAGCCCACTCCTCAGTCAAATGACACTGAGAACACTGACTCTTCACATCATGACAAACGTTGATTTTATCGGTGCATTAGGGATTGGCTTGCTCGGCGCTAGCCACTGCCTCGGTATGTGTGGCGGTGTCGCAGCGGCCATGTCCTTCGGGGTGCCTGCTGAGCGTGCCAAATGGCCCTATATTCTTTTGTACAATTTAGGCCGGATAACCTCTTATATCGTAGCGGGCACACTCATTGGGGGCGCAGTTGCCTCGTTGCTCGCGCTCTCTGACCTCACTCACTACCTTGCCGTATTGCGACTTTTTGCCGCAGTAATGATGCTATTGCTGGCCGCTTATATGGCGCAATTATGGAATGGTCTGAGTTATATTGAGCGTATCGGTAGCAAGCTCTGGCGCTATATTTCGCCTCTTTCTTCTAAGTTGATGCCGTTGCGCTCTCCCCTCTATGCCTACCCTTTTGGTGTGGTGTGGGGCTGGTTACCCTGTGGCCTTGTCTATTCAGCACTCAGTTGGGCTGCCGTTGCGGGAAGTGCGTCTGGCGGCGGATTAGTTATGCTAGGGTTTGGGCTCGGAACGCTACCGGCAATGTTAACGGTTGGCGCGTTTGCAGAACGAATTAAACCAATACTGAATAATCGTCTAGTACGCTTGACATGTGCCATAATGTTGGCAGTTTATGGCCTCTACACCTTACAAGGTGCATTGAAACTCCTTATATAAGGTCGACCTAGCACACGATAATGGTGTAATATGTTAATTGACGTTTTCAAAATCAGGCAGGTGTATGGTGTCGAATAAGATCATCACTCGGCGGGTTCAGTCTGGTGGCTGTGCGATCCATTGTCAGGATTGTAGTATAAGCCAGCTTTGCATTCCCTTTACGTTAAATGAGCAAGAGTTGGATCAACTGGATAGCATCATTGAGCGCAAAAAACCTATTCAGAAAGGCCAAGAATTGTTCAAAGCCGGTGATAATCTTCGAGCGCTCTATGCGATACGCTCAGGAACGGTTAAAACCTATACCATCACTGAACAAGGTGATGAGCAAATTACGGCTTTCCATCTCGCAGGCGATTTAGTTGGCTTTGATGCCATTAACGATAATGAGCATCCAAGTTTTGCTCAGGCGTTAGAAACATCGATGATTTGCGAAATCCCCTACGATACGCTCGACGATTTATCTGGCAAGATGCCAAAGCTTCGTCAGCAAATCATGCGACTAATGAGCAACGAGATAAAAGGTGATCAAGACATGATCTTGCTTTTATCGAAGAAAACAGCAGAAGAGCGTTTAGCCGCTTTCCTGTATAGCCTTTCAAAACGCTTTGCACAACGTGGGTTTTCACCGCGTGAGTTTCGACTAACCATGACTCGTGGTGACATTGGTAACTATCTGGGTCTAACGGTGGAAACCATTAGTCGTCTATTAGGCCGTTTCCAAAAATCAGAGATTCTCGCGGTAAAGGGTAAATACATTACAGTGTTAGACTTGGAAGAGCTGGCACGCCTTGCTGACGAAGAGTGTTTGGTTTAAGCCTACTTTTGGTAAATAAGTTGTTAATAAATGGCGCTTTAATGCGCCATTTCTCTTTTTTGCTATCGGAACCATGAATTATTTCGCGCTACCCGGTCAACTAGGTTAAAGTGACAGTAACCGATGCATCTGTGCAAAGGAGGCAGATATGTCCAGGTACAGCAACCTTCTCGTCGTTATTGATCCTTCCCAAGAACAACAACCCGCGTTATCACGTGCGGTCACGCTCAGCCAACGAAGTGATTCTGCGGTTAAGCTTACGCTCTTTCTCGCCATTTACGACTTTTCCTATGAAATGACCTCGATGCTTTCGTCTGATGAACGACAAGCCATGCGTCAAGGTGTCATGCACCAGCGTGAAGAATGGATGAATGAGATCATTCAGTCCCACAATGCACAAGACTGTGAGATTGAAAAAGTCGTCGTTTGGCACAACCGTCCTTACGAAGCGATTGTCGAGCGCGTACTCAGTCATCAGCATGATCTTGTCGTCAAAGCGACGCACAAGCACGACACGCTAGGTTCAGTGATTTTTACCCCAACGGACTGGCACTTACTCCGTAAATGTCCCAGCTCTGTGTTATTGGTAAAAGAGCATGGTTGGCCGGATAAAGGTAAAATTGTTGCGTCCGTTCACGTGGCTTCAGAAACAGAAACCCACGCCGAACTCAACGACAAATTAGTCGATGAAGGCAACGTGATGAGTGCGATGCTGGGCGCTGAGCTACACCTTGCGAACGCCTACCCAGCAACACCGGTGAATATTACTATTGAGCTACCTGACTTTGATCCTAGTGCTTATACCGATGCCGTCAGAGGCCACCATCTCACCGCCATGAAGGCACTGCGTCAGCGCCATCACATCGAAGAGACGCGAACCCATGTTCAAGAAGGCTTGCCAGAGGATGTCATTCCTAATATCGCACGAGAGTTAGATGCAGAGTTGGTGATCCTAGGAACAACTGGCCGCACTGGACTATCGGCTGTCTTTATCGGCAACACAGCAGAGCATATGATTGATCAGCTCGACTGCGATCTGCTTGCGATCAAGCCTGATGGATATATCAGCCCGCTCGATCCCCGAGCCAACGACTAAGTCATTGTCACCCGCCCATACAACAGGCAGTGCAGCTCACCGCCTGTTGTTGGCTGTCTTGTTTATATTCATCCCGCCTTTATAGTGACTAGCATTTATAGTCAAAATCCGTATCATACCCGCCATTCATGCACACTGGCAGCTTAATGCGTTTAGACTGCCTGACAACGCGATAGTACTTATGAGCACGCAAGAGCTGAGCAAAGCACAAAAATACGGGTTTAATAAACTGCAAAAGCGCATTCGCCGGAATACAGGTCAAGCCATTGCAGATTTTAATATGATTGAAGATGGCGACCGCATTATGGTTTGCCTTTCAGGCGGGAAAGACAGCTACACCCTGCTTGATATGTTGCAAAGTCTGCAAAAAAGTGCCCCTGTCTCGTTCGAGTTAATCGCCGTTAACTTGGATCAAAAACAGCCCGGCTTCCCTGAGCACATTCTCCCCGAGTATTTAGACGAATTAGGGGTCGAATATAAGATTATCGAAGAAGATACCTACTCGATTGTTAAAGAAAAAGTGCCAGAAGGAAAAACCACGTGCTCACTGTGCTCGCGTCTGCGTCGTGGTATTCTATACCGCACGGCGAAAGAGTTAGGCGCTACCAAAATAGCGCTTGGACACCATCGTGATGATATTCTGGAAACGTTGTTTTTAAATATGTTTTACGGTGGCAAACTAAAAGGCATGCCGCCCAAGCTCGTCTCCGATAATGGCGAACACGTTGTGATTCGTCCACTGGCCTATTGTCGCGAAAAAGATATAGAACGTTATTCAGAGCAGAAAGCGTTCCCTATCATTCCTTGTAACCTGTGCGGATCTCAGCCTAACTTGCAACGCCAAGTGATCAAAGACATGTTACAGGGCTGGGACAAACGTTACCCGGGACGCATTGAAACCATGTTCCGCGCGATGCAAAACGTGGTGCCCTCACACCTTGCCGATGCGACATTATTCGACTTTAAATCAGTCGCAGCAGGCATGGCTTATGAAGGTGATGGCGATACCGCATTTGATAAGGAAAGTTTTACTGACCCGGCGCCTGACTCAGAAGCGGTCGTTGAAGTAGACCCTGAATTATCACTCGATATTGTCAATCTCAAGGCATAAGATCACAATGTGATCACTGAATCACAAAAGCGCTCACTGGTCTAGTGAGCGCTTTTTTCTTTCCCTGATCGTTCGAATTTAACCGCTCTTAGCGTTAACAACCTCTAAGATCAGCAAGCAGTTAACCGTTTTTCGGGAGCCAAGGCGATACTTTAATGGGTGCCTCAGGCAGAGTTAATTTAACCTCTTGCCCAAGGCCGCTAGCATCAATGATAGCTTGATGATCATCAATGGTATAATCCTGCCCTTCACTGCTGGTTATTTTCCCTGTCGCCGAGGGCGAAAAATGGATCACCACCCCCTGCGTTTTAGGCATAAACCAAGAGGCAAACATCCCCCCCAGGTTTTCCATCATGGTATCCATTTGTGGTAGCCAATCGCGAACTTGTTGGCTGGTTAGCGTCTTTCCGACCGGCTTATCCACCAACACTTGGAATGAAATATCACAATTTAGCGTTGACGGTGTTTCAACAAAGACATCGGGATTCACTTTACGCAGCTGGTTATCCAACGGCAACGGCAACGCTTGCGAGGCAGGAATGGTAAATTCCTCATAATGCTCTTTTTTTCGCATCCAAGCTCGTGAGATGGGACAGACCTGACCAGAATCCGCTGATACCATAAAGTACGCCACACCGATATCAGGGTGACCCTCTTCGGTATTGTGCTTTAGTTGGGTAAAGAGTTTGCTATAACTAAAACGGTATGTCTCGGCACTTGCAGGGAAACTGATCATCCCCAATAGCGCCAATACACTGATTACTTTTTTCATCGATACTCCACATACGGGCTTAGCGTGGTTCAGGCATCAAATGTATCCTGGCCTGACGAGGGTGATGACGCGTTTGATTTGTCGGGATTATTCTCGCTTTTGGGTGACACGGTCACTTCGACCCCTACGCCAAACATTTCTCGGTAAATCACGCCTTTAACATTGAAAAGGAAGGGTAACGCCCAAACCAATGCAAAGCCAGCCGTGGCAAAAGAAATGAGAAATAGCACACCCACCACCGCATAAATGGTTGCCATCTGAAACAGCTTTTTGTTTACCGCGCGGAAAGACACACTCAAAGCTTTCATGGGTGTGACACGCTTCTCGCAAATTAATAACGGCGCCATGGAAAAAACCATCGCAACATAAAGGCTAAGCAGCGGAAAAATCAAACTCGCGACACTTTGCAGCGTAGCGGACAAACAAATCACCACAGTGACGGGTAATGCGAAAGCTAACCCTTTTAGCAGATGACGAGGCTTGGAACGAAAGCCGATCGCATGGCTAAGTCCCATCAAACTTGCCCCAGCATATAAAGGTGCAATCAACACCTCTGACGTGAAGTTAGCTAGCCACACGGAGGAGATCATATCGGTGGTAAGCTCCCGTTGCCCGACAAGCGCCTCAAACAAATGCGAGGGTGCGCCCAGCAACAAAGTAAGCATTAGCATTAGAATACCAATTTGAGTCGCAAATAAGCCCAGCGCCGCGGGTAAGAAAGACCAAAAGTGTTTTAAGGTCTGCGAGAAAGCCTCTTTAATGATCTCAAACGGATCGAGGCGGTAACGGCCATTCAGTGCGGTTTCTATCGACCCGCCCATGTGTATCGCATTATCGTATTCTTGTTGACTCATAATCGTTATCTATCATGACTGATGCACACAGTATATCTGACTGTCGCCCATAGCTAAAAATCATTCTGACGAATCCGGGAAAAATAACCCAAAGTTGTCTGTGTGAGCACTGAAAAGCGTCAAGGATGCTATCCACGCCAGTCATGAAAGGAAATGCATTAAATGGGGAGAAAAATTGCTTTAACTTCGACTTGTGCGCGTCTATTATGCGCCGTCTGTTTTATGGGTACGTATGTACAAGACAATTTGCCAGGTAGAGAGAGAACGAACCATTGAATCACACCCATCTATCTCACAAACCGGTTGTCGAGCTGGCGTCATTAACCAAAAGTTTCGACGGCAAAGAAATTATTTCCCGCTTCAATTTAAGCGTGAATGACGGTGAATTTCTCACCATTCTCGGGCCTTCGGGTTGTGGTAAAACAACCGTATTACGCTTAATTGCGGGGCTTGAGGACGCTGACAGCGGCCAGGTTATCATTGACGGTCAAGATGTCACCGATTTGCCTGCCGAACAACGCAACGTCAACACTGTGTTTCAAAGCTATGCCTTATTTCCCCACATGAGTGTGTTTGAAAACGTGGCATTTGGCTTACGTATGCAAGGTGTGAACCGCAATGAGATCGAACCGCGTGTGATGGAAGCACTGCGCATGGTGCAGCTGGACCACTATGCCTCACGCAAGCCCCACCAGTTGTCAGGCGGTCAGCAGCAGCGTATTGCGATTGCGCGTGCTGTGGTGAATAAACCAAGCGTCTTACTGCTCGACGAATCGCTCTCTGCACTCGATTATAAACTGCGTAAGCAAATGCAAATGGAGCTCAAGCAGCTTCAGCGTAAACTCGGCATTACGTTTATCTTTGTCACCCATGATCAAGAAGAAGCGTTGTCGATGTCTGACCGTATACTGGTCATGCGTGAAGGCGAAATCGAACAAGACGGCTCACCACGTGAGATCTATGAAGAGCCAAAGAACTTGTTTGTCGCCCGGTTTATTGGCGAAATCAATGTCTTTGATGCCACCGTGATCAAACGCATCGATGAAAACCGCATTTGGGCCAGTATTGAATCCCGTGAGTGCGAGGTATTCTGCAAGCTTGATGTGAAGCCTGACGATAAGGTCAAGGTATTGCTGCGCCCTGAAGACATTCGCCTACAAGAAATTAGCGATGATGCGGAGCCTAACGGTATTGTCGGCTACGTACGCGAGCGTAACTATAAAGGCATGACCCTGGATTCAGTACTCGAGCTTCCGTCAGGGCAAACCGTGATGGTCAGTGAGTTTTTTAATGAAGACGATCCAGATGTTGATCACTCTCTGAATCAAAAAGTCACCTTGACCTGGGTAGAGAGCTGGGAGGTGGTATTGGCCGATGAAAAAGCTTAATCTTCAAACAGCCATTATTGGTTTGGTGGTCGGCTGGTTGTTGGTATTTGTTTTTTTGCCCAACCTAATGATCATCGTCACCAGTTTTTTAACCCGCGATGACGCCAATCTTATCGAGATGACGTTCACGCTGAGTAACTACGCAAAACTTCTCGATCCTCTCTACGCTAAAGTGGTGTGGCATTCCTTCTACATGGCAGCGTTAGCGACGCTGATTTGTCTGCTTATCGGCTACCCGTTTGCCTTTATTGTTGCCAAGATGCCCAAAAAAATGCGTCCAATGATGCTCTTTTTAGTCATTGTGCCATTTTGGACTAACTCATTAATCCGCACATATGGCCTCAAAATCTTTCTGGGCACGAGAGGGTTACTCAATGAAAGCCTAATGTGGCTTGGGATCATTGAGCGCCCTATCCGTATTATGTACACCGAATATGCGGTCATGATCGGTCTCGTTTATATCTTGCTGCCGTTTATGATTCTGCCGTTGTACTCCAGCATTGAAAAACTGGACAACAGCTACTTAGAGGCGGCACGCGATCTGGGCGCCAACAAGTTACAATGCTTCTTGCGCGTGATCTTACCACTTACTACGCCAGGCATTATTGCCGGTAGTTTACTGGTGATTCTTCCAGCCCTCGGCATGTTCTACGTCTCTGACTTATTAGGTGGGGCGAAAAACCTATTGATCGGTAACGTGATTAAGAGCCAAATCCTCAATGTTCGCGATTGGCCATTTGGTTCCGCGGCCAGTATTTCTCTGACGGTGCTCATGGGGCTGCTGCTATTTGCCTATTGGCGTGTGGGGAAATGGATGAATCGTAAGGAGGCATTATCATGAATCGCTTTGTTAAAGGCAGCTTCCTCTCCTTGGTTTATGCTTTTTTATATATCCCAATTCTGATTTTGATCGTCAATTCGTTCAACGCGAGCAAGTTTGGGATGAGTTGGAAAGGCTTTACTTGGCAATGGTATGAGGAACTTGTAAATAATCATAGCCTGATGCAAGCCGCGGGGAACTCACTGACCATTGCTATTTTTTCTGCTAGTGCGGCCGCTATTATAGGTAGCTTAACCGCGGTAGCACTGTTTCGTTATCGCTTTCGCGGCAAGCAGTTTGTCAATGGTATGCTGTTCGTGGTGATGATGTCGCCCGATATCGTGATGGCTATCTCGCTGTTGGCGCTCTTTATCTTAATGGGCGCACAATTAGGATTTTTGACCTTGCTGCTGTCACACATTACTTTTTGCCTGCCGTTTGTAGTAGTAACGGTTTACAGCCGCTTAAATGGTTTTGATGTCAAAATGCTTGAAGCCGCACGTGACTTAGGCGCGAGCGAATGGGTTATTTTGACCAAAATCATCCTACCGCTTGCCGCTCCCGCGGTTGCAGCGGGCTGGTTACTAAGCTTCACCTTGTCACTGGATGATGTCATCGTCAGCTCTTTTGTCACCGGGCCAGGTTATGAAATCTTGCCGCTCAAAGTTTACTCCATGGTAAAAGTCGGCGTGTCGCCAGAAATTAACGCCCTTGCCACCATTATGCTGATTGTGTCACTCGTACTGGTCATGTGCTCACAATGGCTAGCCAAAGATCGACTAAAATAATCCATTCCCCAGGGCAGTTGACAGGTCAGCCGCCCTCCTTTTTGTGTTACGAGGAGCTCACCATGGTTAAATGGTCCCCCTTTTTTGCGCTTACCCTGTTCGGTGCATTACTCACGTCTACCGCGACCGCCGCGAACAATGATGTTTTGTATTTCTACAATTGGTCTGAATATATCCCTAATTCGGTTATCGAAGATTTCACCGATGAAACGGGTATTGAGGTGATGTACTCCACCTATGAGTCAAACGAGACCATGTATGCCAAACTGAAAACGCATCCTGAGGGCTATGATCTTGTGGTGCCGTCAACTTACTATGTCGCTAAAATGCGTCAGCAAGGCATGCTACAAAAAATCGACAAATCGCAACTCCAGCATTTTTCAGGTCTGGATCCGGTTAACTTGAACAAACCTTTTGATCCTAACAATGATTATTCTGTGCCCTATATTTGGGGAGCGACAGGTATCGGCGTTAACACCGACTTTATGGACAAAGCCGATGTCTCGAGCTGGGCTGATTTATGGGATCCCAAATGGCAAGGCCAACTGTTGATGATGGATGATGCCAGAGAGCTATTTCATATTGCCCTGCGAAAACTCGGTTACTCTGCCAACACCACAGATCCGGAAGAAATAAAAGCGGCCTATCAGTCACTTAAAGCGTTGATGCCTAATGTATTGCTCTTTAATTCTGATTTTCCGGCTAACCCGTTTTTAGCCGGTGAAGTCACCTTAGGCATGCTTTGGAATGGCAGTGCCTACATGGCACGTCAAGAAGGCGCATCGATCGACATGGTGTGGCCAGAAGAAGGCGCAATTTTTTGGATGGATAGCCTCGCGATTCCAGCGGATGCTAAAAACGTCGATGCCGCGCATAAAATGATCGATTTTCTCTTACGTCCGGAAAACGCCGCTAAGCTTGCCCTGCAGATAGGTTATCCAACGCCAGTGAAAGCCGCCTATCCGTTATTGCCTGCCGCGTTTAAAAATAACCCGCAAATTTATCCACCACAGTCGGTGATGGCTGCCGGCGAATGGCAAAACGATGTAGGTGACGCCAACCGACTTTATGAAGATTATTTTCAACGCTTAAAAGCCGGTATGTGATCCCGCGTGCTGTTCTAGACTGTCAGGGGCAAAGACGCCCCTGATTTATCGCTCAAGCGCCAGTATCTCATCCACCAGCTCAGGCACTAAAGTGCTTGCTTTGCCGTAGCGCCGTTCATCAAACTCGCTCTCAACCGCACTGGGTTCGAGGTTGATTTCAATTGTATGCGCGCCATGCATTGCCGCTTCATGCACAAAGCCCGCTGCGGGATACACTGCCCCCGATGTCCCTATAGAGATAAACAAATCCGCTTTATTTAACGCCTCATGGATTTTCCCCATGCCCCATGGCATTTCACCAAACCAAACAACATGAGGCCGCAAAGGTGCCGGCATTTGACAACAGTGGCAGTGGTCAGAAACCGAAATATCACCTTTCCAATCAATGGTTTGCTGAGAGTGACTACAGCGTGCCTTTAATAGTTCACCATGCATATGAATAATATGATGGGTGCCAGCTCGCTCATGGAGATCGTCAATATTTTGTGTCACCACCAGCACAGAGGCATGAGTTGTTTTTTCCAAGTAAGCCAAGGCGTTATGGGCGAGGTTTGGGCTCACTCCCGACTGTAATTGTCGACGGCGATCATTATAAAACTGCTGCACTAACGTCGGATTGCGCTCAAACCCCTCAGGCGTTGCAACATCTTCAATGTGGTGTTCTTCCCACAAGCCATCTTGATCACGAAATGTTTTTATCCCTGATTCCGCTGATATGCCAGCGCCGGTTAAAATTACGATATGTTGATAAGGGAATGTCATACGCCTATCCTTGATAATTCATTAACCTACGCCATTTATACCACTCTCGCCTTTACCATTGAAGCATTGTGGTTTTAGACCTTAGTCGTTGACATAACTCACAAATAAGCGATGTAACGACTGGCTAGACCAATGCTTGGTACTGCTTGGGTTACAATGGCCGCTTATTTCTCGTATCTGTTACTCACTATGAATTTAGAACATTATTATTCTGAGCAAGATGGAAAACTGATTTTTACTCGCCAACAAGCGAGTGACTTTGCGAAACGCGTTGCCGGTGACTTTAACCCCATTCATGATACCGATGCGTCACGATTTTGTGTGCCGGGGGATCTGCTCCTTTCTATTTTGCTCGCAAAAACGGGGATCAGTGAGGAAATTGAAATTCAGTTTAATGGCATGATCAGTGCCAACACCCCTTTAACTATCGTTGAAACAGATGAGGAAGTCACTGTCGTCGACGATGATCAAAAGCGCTACCTAACAATGACTCGACGCGGCGCGGTGCGTCATGATCAGGCATTGGCGACCGAAATAGCTACTCATTATGTTCAGTTTTCTGGCAAGAACTTTCCCCACATCATGGTGCCACTGATGCGTGAGCAACAGATGATGATAAACACCGATCGCCCATTGGTGATGTATGAAAAAATGAGCCTAGCATTCGACGATTTATCGATTGCCTCTGCGCAAGTCGAGCTCTCCGATTCAGCAATGCATGTCAGCGGAAAACGAGGAAAAGTTGAGCTCGCCTTTGATTTTATCGTTAACGGCCAACGAGTCGGTCACGGATGCAAGACCATGGTAGCCAGTGGATTACGCCCCTATTGCGAAGCGGCAATTCAAGACCTGGTTGAGCGATTTAATCAGCGAAAGGACGCTTACAGCACCATATAGCCCCGTGACTTTATAGTGTCCTATCGGCCCTGAAGCTCGCTAATCAGGGCCACTCACAGTGATGAAATCGCCCAGTGAATACTGATTCCCTAGAAGCCGTGCCAACTAGAAGCAGTGCTGAATAGCCAAATACTTATTGCGAATATGCTCAATCAATAAGCGTACCTTTTTCGGCGGTTGACGTGTAAACGGATAAACCGCGTAAATCCCAAGTTTTTTTCCCACTTGATCAGGGAACAGATCAATCAAATCCCCTTCGATTAAATCGTTATACACCAAACAGCGCGGCACATAAGCGATCCCATGACCACTCAACGCTCCCTGGCGCAATGCAATCGGGTTATCCGTAGACAGATTACCTGTCACTTTGATGACTTGATTTTTATCCTCGCCTTTAAACTCCCAATCACTCGCACCTGTGGTCTGATACGCGTATTGCAAGCAGTTATGCTGTTTAAGCTCAATGGGGTGCTGAGGCCTGCCGTGGCGAGCAATATAGCCTGGTGCTGCACATACGACCCACTGAGAATCGAGAATATGGCGAGCGATAAGACTCGAGTCTTCCAAGTACCCTGTACGGATCACTAAATCGAAGCCTTCATCAATCAAATCGACGAAGCGGTTGTTCAAAGACATATCAATATTCAAGCCGGGATATTGACCACAAAACTCAGCGACCGCTTCGGCTAACAATAACTCACCCGAGATTGTCGGGACGGATATCTTTATCTGCCCAGTAATCGCTTCTCCAAGTCCTGCAACAGCATCAAACGCTTCATCAGCGGCCTGCTTCACAGTTTTTGCACCTTGGTACAAGGTACGCCCTGCATCAGTAAGGGTCAGTTTGCGCGTTGTACGGTACAAAAGCTGCACGCCTAAGCCTTCTTCAAGCTTTTTAACACGTTTGCTAACTACGGAATTTGTCAGGGAATTTATTTCCGCGACCTTACTAAAAGAACCATACTCAACAACTTGAGCAAAAAGAACGAGATCATCTGTTTTAGGCATATTGTGTCAGTAATGGAAGTAATTATTTTCATTATTTCCATATATCAGAGA
>NZ_MUFI01000052.1:0-26322 GCF_001996265.1 Salinivibrio sp. MA440 | reverse complement strand
ATTAATAACAAGCCATAGCCGCTACACTAAAACCAACCAGGTTTTTTATGAACTGTGACCAAAAAGATAAACCCTATGAGTAATAATGAAGTTGTATTTGGTGACGATGAACGCCTCGTCTCGACCACTGATAAGCGCGGCGTCATTACTTATTGTAATCCGGAATTCATTCGTATTGCGGGTTATGAAGACAATGAGCTGACGGGGGTACCCCATAATATTATTCGTCATGCCGATATGCCGAAAGCGGCGTTCGCGGATATGTGGCGTAACCTTAAGGCCAATCAACCGTGGCGGGGAATTGTCAAAAACCGCTGTAAAAACGGTGATTATTATTGGGTCGATGCGTATGTTACGCCGATTTATGATCGGGGCCAAGTCATGGGCTATCAGTCCGTACGTGTTAAGCCTGATCCCACAGTGAAGCATCGCGCGGCACAGGTTTACCAAAAGCTCTGTGCGGCAGAAAAAGCAGGGAAATCGCTTAAACACTTTTCGATTGCAGACCTGCCCACAGGCGTAAAACGGGGTTTAATGGCAATCGGTTTAGCCGCCGCGCCCATTTCCCTGATCTTTGATCGCGTGATTTCCGGATGGGATATTGCCGGCGCCATTGCGATGCCATTGATACTGGGGACGATTTTTCGCGATGAGCTTTTTACCCTGCCTACGCTTAGCCGCCGCTTTCAAACGGACTACGACAGTATTAGTCGCTATATTTATTCGGGCACAGGGCTAAGTTCGGTCGTTGATTATAAGGTTAAGCTACTTAATGCCCGAATTCGCACCATTCTGGGTCGTATGCTCGATGCTTCCCTGTCGTTGAACCAGTTTTCGGACGAATTAAGCGCCTTGTCGAAACGCGTCTCCGATGCGATTAACAAGCAAAGCGATCAGATTTCGTCGATTGCTAGCAATATTGACCATGCCTCGGAATCGGCGAATAAGGTATCTGACAATGCGCAACAAAGCGTTGAACTGCTTCAGTCTGTGCAGCAGCAGAGCCAAGAAACTGAATCCTGGTTACAACAGACCGGGGAACAATTAAAAGCGCTTTCCCAGCAATCTGAACACTCGCTCACGGCAACCCAACAGCTATCGGCTACTGCTGAGCGTGTGACCGAATCGATGAGTGAAATCAGTGGCATTGCTGAACAAACCAATTTGCTCGCGTTAAACGCGGCCATTGAAGCAGCACGAGCCGGTGAGCAGGGTCGCGGGTTCGCCGTTGTCGCCGATGAAGTGCGTGCACTTTCCAGCCGCACTCAAAGTGCAACCGAACAAATTCAAGCGTCAATACAAGAGATGCACAACACGATTGCACATTGGCAAACTCAGATCCATGAAAGCCATGAACAAACACAGCAGTGTGTTGATACCACGTCTAACAGTATTTCAAGCTTACATGCTGTCGCGACGGCCATCGAAGATGTGGTGGGAAGAACGAATGAGACGCATCATTCCGCGCAAGCGCAACTAGAGACATTTACTGATATTAGTCGCGACATACATAGCATAGAGTCCGTTTCTCAGCAGAACCTCAATGAAGTAAATGATGTCTCAGAGGCAAGCAGCCAACTTCGCGATAAAGTACGCCAGTTCCATGACATCGCTAGGCAGTTCGAATAATCGCTGAGCGCTTCAAATACTAGCTAAGCAGCGCGAATAAAAGCCAAGCAGTGCAAATAAAAGCGCCATCTGGCGCTTTTATTATTGGATGCCGTGCAAGAACTCAGCGCGTGTCGCTGCATTTTTCTTAAACTGGCCCCCTAACGCCGTTGTGGTCGTTTCACTGTTCGCGTCCATCACCCCGCGTGATTTGACGCAATAGTGTGTCGCTTCGATACGTACCGCGACATTGTCGGTCTCTAGCAGCGTTTGTAACGCGACTAAAATTTGACGAGTCAACCGCTCCTGGACCTGCGGACGCTGGGCAAAAAATCGTACAATGCGATTAATCTTAGACAAGCCAACCACTTTATTGTCGGGCAGATACGCCACAGTCGCACGACCGTCAATGGTTACAAGGTGATGCTCACAGGTGCTAGTCACAGAAATATCTTTTACCCGAACCATCTCATCACATCCCATTTTATTATCAATCATGGTTACTTTGGGAAACTGTGAGTAATCGAGTCCGGAAAAAATCTCATCGACATACATTTTGGCAATACGCGCTGGTGTTTCTGCCAAACTATCATCGGTAAGATCCAAGTCGATCGACTGCAGAATTTCACGCATGTGAAACTCGATTTTTTCTTTTCGTTCTTCAGAAGACATCTTTGATGCTGTTGTCATTGGGGTTTCGATCCCACGCGCGAGCAGAGCTTCCTGAACTTTTTTTGCAGCATCGCTTAATGCCATGATGGATTCCTTTTTAGGTATGCCTTAAGCCGTTCTTTTACTTACACACTGTAGTCGCTATCAGATCAGTGTTGTCATTAAATAGAAGCATAACGTTAATATGCCAAAAATACACCTCGCGGAGACTGTGGATTTATCCGCTGGCGTCGGATTGCCTAATCTCGGCAGTTCATTTTTGTCAAGCATCGTGAACATCCATTCGATTTACCTTAGGCCAGATGCAAACTTGCTTAAGATCACACCCCTTTCTCTATCTCAAACACCATCATATCAATGAAATCAAACTGTCATTTTTGTTTGATATCGTTTGCAGATTGTATCGTATCGTTGACGCATTCGAATCACAGTCGAAAGTTGATATCCAAATCGACCGCAGCACTCTCCTGCTTAGCAATTATGCTGGCAAAAGACACCTCCCTAGTGAGGTTATTTCAATAATAATAAACACGCGATGGTATATCTTGTCCCCTCTACCGGGGACTTTTTTTATCTCCCACCAAAAAAGACATTATCTTGACATAAAGCCAATTTTTTATTGGCATATTTGTTATTAAGTTAACTACGCTTGAATTAACACCCACCGTTAGTGACTAAGGAGTCATTATGAAGAGACACGTATTGATGGCGGTCATGCTTGCTGCTGGCGTCACCGCCTGTAGCAGTAGCAATGATGCGAACAATGCTAAAAACGAGGTCACAACCTCTGGCGTTGCTCAGCAATGGCAACTGACCATGATTGATCAACAGGCTATCAGTGCGGAAGGCTCCCCAACGTTAAACGTCAATAAGGATATGGAAGTCAACGGCTATACCGGCTGTAACCGTTACTTTGGTAAGGCGGAACTCGACAATAATCGCTTCAAGATTGATCGTATGGCCAGTACGAGAATGGCTTGCGCGGAAAACGCAATGGCGTTAGAACAAACCATGAGCCAAGTGTTGGGTCAATGGAGCGACGCTAGCGTGCGCAATAACACATTGTTACTCAGTAATGATGCGCACACCTTAGTCTTTACCCCAGTTAACTCATCCAAGGCGACAGATGATCCGTTACTTAAGAGCCCAGCGGTAAATTCACGCTTCAACAAGGGCGAGAAATATTAACTCTATATCTCAAAGATCGATTCCTGATCTTAAAGACCGGCTCGTGAACGTAAAAGCCGATGAGTTATCCTAGAGGGCGGTACTTGTTACCGCTCGCTTTTTCACGACACCACCATCCAATGCCAACCTTTATCGACATCAGCTTTCGCTCGCGTCAAGCCTATTTCGCCATAAGCGCATAGTCTTGAAGCCGTCATTTCTTTTTGCTCAGTCACGGTGACGCCGCCTACAAACACAGCAACCCGACTCTCCGGTTCGTCCTCAAAAGGTATCTGAAGCCGTTTAACCGCGGTGACGCATTCTTCACCTAATCGCGAGGCCCCCTCAGTGCGAGGCAATATCGCAATAAATTGACTTCCCGTGTAACGACAGACGAGATCGCCTGGTCGTTTAAGCATATCATCAATGGCTTGTGCCACTTGGCGGATCAACTGATCACCCGCAACCCGACCGTATTGGCTGTTGTAATTAGATAGGTGCTGGATTTCGACCAGCATTAAGCTCAGGGGTGTTTCATCACGGACCGAGCGCTGGATTTCGCGCTCTAATGCTTGCTCAAATTGGGTTCGGTTATATAACCCCGTCAACCCATCACATTTGGTCATTGATTCTAATCGGCTATTCGCATCTTTGAGCGCATGTGTTTTTTGCTCGACTTGGACTTGAACACTGTACGCCCGTGCCTGCAGGCGATAGAGCAGATAACAAATCACAAAAAAGATGCCACTACCGATCAAAAACGTCCACATTGGCACCCAGCTTTGTCTTTGTTGCATGTAACTGACTGTGGGATAGCCCACCAACTCCCACTCTCGTCCGGCAAATAAAATGGGTTCAGCGGGCTGTTGTGCCAGCGAATCCTTCATTTGTGCCAGTTCAACACGATGGGTATGCAACACTTGGCGATAATTAGGATCGGTGGTATCAATTAGGGTGTAATTGATACCGTCATTCATCACGGTTTTTATCGCAAGATTGACCAGGGTTTCTACATCGATCACTGCCACTAAAAATCCACGCAAATCCTGGGTATCATCCCCTGCTAGTTGTTCGGGATCGACGAGGATCGGCATAATGAGTAAAAAGCCACGCACATCACCATACGCCCGTTCAATGGTCGTGGCAGGCGTAGCCACTGGCACACCAGTATTAAAGCTGGTTTTAAGTGCCTGGCGTGTGATGGGTGTTGAGCCCAAATCATAACCCATCACAGCGTCTGATTGATTGTTACCTGAGGTAAATCTAAGGGGAAAATACATATCACGGCGAGAGGCGGGTACTAACTGGCTCTGATCGTTGAGTTCAACAATATTGAAGCTTGTTCGATCAGGCTGAGCCGCTGTCATACCTTGTGTGTAATGTCGGCGTTGATGATGCATGACAATATCGGCCCACTCGATCGATTTGAAACTAGGATGACGCTTTAATACCCCAGAGGTTAGAGGCTGAAAATTGCGGGCGTTTAAGCGATGCCCAGCATCGAAGTGATTCTTAACCGCATAAAGCAGTTCAAGACCCAGGTTGACCTCGCGCGCCAGCGCCATTGCCGCATTATTAACATCCTTGTGCAGCTCTTTACGAATGGCTTCTTGCTCTTTTTGATAGAGTAGATGCGCCGTGAATGCCGCAAACCCTACGCCAATAAGCGCCGTTATGATGATGATACTCCATGCACGCCGAGGCATTATTACTATCCTTACCCTATATTACCTACGCAATAAATATGCTAGCTGCGCGATAAACATGTTACCTACGCGATAAACGAGGGGGCGTTATAACCCACTTATCTTGTAAGCGTAGTGGGCAAGACTATAAACGATCAATTTTTTAACACTATCTTGGCATGCAGGCTACATTTACCCCATGACAACTGAGTTGAGACAAGTAACGGCTGCAAACATAAACAAGACACCTGCATTTATACGCCACAATGTGGGCTTAATTCGCTTTATTAAGTGCCAAATTTGCGCAGCGAGAGCCAACAAGCCAAACCCAGCCCCGGCAACAAACGCATTAATCTGGCTAGGTGCGATATCTGAATGACTTAACGCCGCCACGCTTGCGACAAACACCATCAGTCCCATAAACGCCATCACACTTGCCAGTGGTAATAACGTGTCAAAAGCCTGCAAACGTGAACGCGCACGCACTAATAGACCATGCCCCAAGCTTGCACCAAGTAACACCAGCTGTAATACCCCGGCGACAACCAGTAGCCCACCCTCAGCCATCAGTATGGTAATCCATGTAACAACGCCCAATAAATTTGCGACATACAACAAAGGAATGGGGCCTGACCGACGTGTTTTGCCCGTTTTTGATCGAAACGCAAATATCCCTAACGTTAAGAAGGGTAAGATGGCGAAAAAACTAGATGGAACCAAGATCAACCAAGCAAAAGTCGGCACCCAAAAAGCATGATGAAAACGCCCTCGCTGGCCGGGGCAAATATCGCCCTTCAAAAGGGCTAACGACAACACGAGTTGTGCCCCCAAAACAGCAGACACGATCGCGGGAACAAGTAACACGTACATAACAAAAATTACCTTACATAAAGCATTAAAAAAGAGTCAACTATTGAACTGATTACATTAA
This sequence comes from Salinivibrio sp. MA440, assembly GCF_001996265.1. Taxonomy (NCBI): domain Bacteria; kingdom Pseudomonadati; phylum Pseudomonadota; class Gammaproteobacteria; order Vibrionales; family Vibrionaceae; genus Salinivibrio; species Salinivibrio sp. MA440. Next base: position 20,259 of record NZ_MUFI01000052.1, on the reverse strand, counting down.
AAAGCGCCATCGATCACATTGAATGCACGAAACAGACTCAAAACCGCCAATAAACTGGCATGTTTGTACACTTATACCAACCTTTATGACAGATAAAAATAACATGACCGCACGACGCGATAATAACAAAGTGGCGCGAGCAGCGGGAACCTTTGCACAAACGGAAAGGACAATGGGTGCAATGATGAGTGAGACCTTAGGGCACATTATTTATAAGCTCCAAATATCATTTTTTGAACTTTGGAGTGCAAAAAAACACGCCAACAGTTTTAATAACACGCGTAGTACCTATCTGCGCAGTCGCTTATGTGTACTGTGTTACGTTTGGGCTGGGCTCACGATCGCTTGGTCTGTCGCTGATTTTCTATTCCTATCGGACACTACCGCCGCCGCCCAACTCTCATTGCAACGCTTGCTATTAGGTGGGATGCTGATAACGATTGGTTACGCAGTGAGTCGAGCTAACAATCTAAAATCGGCTAAACTCGGTCTCGTCGCGATGGTGATTGCCACCAACGCCTTTTATTTCTCTGCCAGCCACACCCTTCATTTCCCTACGGAGAACACCGCGTTTTCCTATAGCTACACGCTATTGCCGATCATTCAGATAGTCATGCTCACTATCTTTCCGCTCACCATGCGCGAAAGTTTATCGTTAATGACAATTACTTTAGCTTGCCATCTCTGGGTGGATTCGTTCGGTGGCACCATGACCAGTCCCGACAATATTGCCTCATACTGGTTACAGACAGTGATTGCCTTCATGGTGGTCTGGTCACAGCTTTCGCAATTACATATGATTTTGCGCCTTTATCGCCAGGCGACACTCGATCCGCTCACCGGGATCTATAATCGCCGAATGCTGCTTCAACTGGCAATGCGCGCACTCGCCGTGAGCGAGGAACGACATTCTCCCTTTTCTGTGTTGTTGCTTGATTTGGATAAATTTAAACGCATTAATGACAAATGGGGCCATTACGCTGGCGACGTTGTTTTACAGTCGTTTACCCGTACAGTGCAAGAGCGACTAAGAAAATCTGACATCTTTGGTCGTTTTGGTGGCGAAGAGTTTATCGTATTCTTACCTAAATGCAGTGGTGAGGTCACGGCACAAATCGCTAACCGATTACTCGAAGAAGTCGAAAGTATGGATGTGCCAATTGATGAAAGCCGAACGCCGCTCAAGGTGACCGCGTCGATTGGTATCTCCACCTTTCAACCCGGTGACACACTCTCATCATTGATTGAACGAGCGGACAGTGCGCTTTACCAAGCCAAAGCCGAAGGACGAAATTGTGTCCGTGCCTACCAACCGGGTCATCAAACCAGTGTTGATGCACGAAATTCAGTGAGCCGCGACAACATTGATATGCCGACCGAAGCATCACTTTAAATCAGCCGCACGGTGAGTCGACGGCGTTTATGCCATAAGCCCATCGTACGGCAAGCTCATGGCTCAGTATGATACGAGGCCGTGCTCATGGGGCCGCCGTTTGCTGGTGTATTTTGCGAGCGCGGCTTCGACTCACCACCCGGGATAACCCAAACACCAAACCTAATAAAACCAGTCCCAACGCTAATGCGGCAATGACCACGCCGAACCATGCATAATGCTGCCAAGCCGCGATGAGATAAAAGCCGCCAAGACTGCCACCGACATAATAATGTACCAAATACAAAGCCGTTGCGGTTGCTTTGCCTTGTGCAGCTTGGCGGCTCACCCACCCATAAGCTAAAGAGTGAGTGAAAAAAGCCCCACCGCTAACCACCAACAACCCAATAACTATCCAAGGTATATCATGACTTAATGTCACTAATACGCCTAGCATCGCCACCAAGGTGCCAAAGGCCATGCCTCTGATTGCACCATACTTGAGCACCCACCGGCCACTGAGCCGTGATGTCACCGTACCGGCGAGATAACAAACAAATACCGATGACACCAAGCTTACCGGTAACTGATAAGGAGGCGCTACAAGTCGAAAGGCGGTGACCGAAAATAAATTAACAAACAATGCAAAGTTTACCCCACCAATAAGCATGGCTATCCACAAACTTGGCGTACGTAAATGCGACAAGACCCCACGTGAATGGGTGAGCAACGATGTTCTACCTGGGGAGAAATAGCGTTGACGAGGCAGCAATTTTGTCACGATCATCACTCCCGCCAGTGTGAAGGCCGCCATGGCGAGGACCGCACCATGCCAGCCCCACCAATCGGTCATTATGCCACCAGCAACGCGACCAGAAATGCCACCCAGTGAATTAGCACTGATGTAACTGCCCACGGCGATCGCTAACGCCTTGGGAGAAAACTCTTCGGCCATGTAAGCGACCGCCACCGCCGCGAATCCACCAAGAGACAAGCCCATCAACGCGCGCAGCAGAACAATCATCCAAAATGATGAGGTACTCGCCATCGCAAGCCCAACAAGCGGCAGCATCCATAAGCTGGTCAGCATCACAGGCCGACGCCCAATACGTTCAGAGAGCACCGCCCAAGGCACTAAGGAAAAGGATAACCCTAGCGTTGCCGCCGCAAGCAACCAGTTCGCACGCGTTTCACTGATCCCATCACTGGCTGCAAACACAGGCAACATCGGTTGGAACAAGTAAAGGTTACAAAAAATCAGAAAAGAGCCGAACGCAAGTGCAAATGCCGTCAGCCGATAACGTGATGAGCCAAGCTCAATCATGACAACCTCACCGTTTAGTCAGATGACCCTATACTAGCAACGGCAATGTGCGTAATAAAATAGATTCACGTTAAGTTAGTTTCATTGTCAGCTATTAGTGCGTCACAATGCCGAACATCACATATTGCCCCTATACTCTATGCAGGAATATCGCTAAAATCGCCGGCCAATTAATCGCCCGCTTTGGCGCATGACTGCAAATCATTTGCTCACACGCGCGGCAGACCAAGAGACAAAGACGTGACACCGACTGCTATATACGACTATACCCCCTACTGGGCCGCTTGCTTCGGGCCTGCGCCTTTTTTGCCAACCAGCCGAGAAGAGATGGATATTCTTGGTTGGGACAGCTGTGACATCATCATTGTCACGGGCGATGCCTATGTCGATCACCCCAGTTTTGGTATGGCCGTGATTGGACGCACCTTAGAAGCACAAGGCTTTCGAGTCGGGATCATTTCGCAACCCAATTGGCAAACTAAAGAAGACTTTATGGCACTCGGTGAGCCTAACCTGTTTTTTGGTGTCACCGCGGGTAACATGGACTCGATGATCAATCGCTACACAGCGGATCGTAAACTGCGCCATGATGATGCTTACACCCCGAATAATGAGGGGGGTAAAAGACCTGATCGTGCTGTCTTGGTGTATTCTCAACGTTGTCGAGAAGCTTACAAACAGACACCCATCGTGCTCGGAGGCATTGAAGCAAGTTTACGCCGCCTGGCTCACTACGATTATTGGTCAGACAAAGTTCGTCGCTCTGTGTTGTGTGATGCAAAAGCCGATATCTTATTATTTGGTAACGCGGAACGTGCATTGATTGACGTTGCACACCGCTTGTCACGCGGAGATTCATTGGCCAATATGACGCGTATCGCGGGCACAGCCGTAATGATGAAGTCACCGCCTGAGGGAATGGCAGAAGTAGACTCAACCCGCATCGATAAGCCGGGTAAAGCAATGACGATGCCTAACCCTTATGCCACTGAGACCCAGTGCGAGACCAGCAAAAAAACGGAACCTGACGCGGCGAAACCGATTAGTATTCGCCCTTCTCGCCACGATGCCAAAAACACCTTTGTTCGCTTACCCTCGTTTGAAAAACTCAAAAACGACCGGATTTTATATGCGCATGCCAGTCGAGTGATGCATTTAGAGGCGAATCCCTACTCTGCACGTGCGCTCGCGCAACAGCATGGTGACCAACTGCTTTGGATTAATCCCCCTCCGGTGCCGCTGACCACAGAAGAAATGGATTACGTTTTTGGCTTACCTTACGCCCGCGTGCCGCATCCGCAATACGGCCAAGCTAAGATCCCGGCTTACGATATGATTAAAACATCGGTGAATATCATGCGCGGCTGTTTTGGTGGCTGTTCGTTCTGTTCAATTACCGAGCATGAAGGCCGGATTATTCAAAATCGCTCGCAAGCGTCGATCATTGAAGAACTTAATGATATCCGCGATAAAGTGCCCGGCTTTACAGGTACCATTTCAGATTTAGGTGGACCGACAGCCAACATGTATCGCTTAGGCTGTGCCGATCCGAAAGCTGAGCGAAACTGTCGTCGTCCGTCATGCGTTTTCCCAAAAATTTGTGACAAGCTCAATACTGATCACCGTCATACCATCGATCTCTATCGTAAAGCCCGTCAAGTCGAAGGGATTAAGAAGGTGCTGATCGCTTCAGGCGTACGTTACGATCTCGCGATCGAATCTCCAGAATATGTCAAAGAGCTGGTCACGCATCATGTCGGTGGATACCTCAAAATCGCGCCCGAGCACACCGAGAAAAACACCCTCGATCTGATGATGAAGCCTGGCATGGGGGCGTACGATCGATTTAAAGCCTTGTTTGAGAAATACAGTAAAGAAGCGGGGAAAAAGCAGTATTTAATTCCCTACTTTATTGCCGCTCATCCTGGCTGTACCGACGAGGATATGGTGCACCTGGCGTGCTGGCTGAAAGAGAATGACTTTGAGTGCGACCAAGTGCAAAACTTTTACCCATCGCCAATGTGTAACGCCACAGCGATGTATCACTCAGAGACCAATCCACTCAAAAAGGTGCGTTATAAAAAACGCGAAGCACTGACCGTCGCCAAAGGAGAGCGCCAACGTCGCTTACATAAAGCCTTATTGCGTTATCACGATCCGGCGAACTGGCCACTGATCCGTGAGGCGTTGGTCTCGATGGGTAAAAAACATTTAATTGGTAACGGCCCGAAATGCTTAGTCCCCACAGAAGATAGCGTAGCGACAACAGGTCGCCAACGTCGCTCAGGGCGTCACGGCACTCAGCGCTTTGCCACTAAGCATCCAAAGCAGCCCGATATCCGCCAGCCTAACAGGCACAAACCGAAGACACATAAACAAGCGGGTTCCAACGCTAAGCGTCGAGATAAACGGACTTAAGATTTGTAGTCAAACGTCACTATACGGCTCAAGGACAAAAGACAAAGAACAGAAAATAGAAAGCAAAACGCCCCAACAATGGGGCGTTTACGATAACGTGTCGGCGTTAGGCCAATATAAGCGATGGTGATTACGGCCTTGGCTAACGGATAAGCTCCATAACGATGACGCCCAATGCCAGCACGCATGCAATGGCCCCAATGACCCAAGCAATTTTTTTCTGCGTGCTCTCTTCCAAGTATTGCGCAGCGGTAATACCGAGTAAAACTAGCAAGATAATAACAACTGTTTTAAGCATTTGTTTGCCTTAGCTTTTAGCTCTTTATTTTACTGTACGCGAAATAACCACAGGTGCAATCCTTTAATTTATACGTTGCCAGAGCGCGCAAGATCAGTGCGCGTATGCGCAAGTCGCAATAATACCTGCAGTGGATGCAACAGCGGTGTCTCACTAAATCGCTTCACTTGGCTACGGCACGAATACCCAGTTGCGACAACCCGCTCTTTAGGTAAGTCAGCCAGTTTAGGTGACCAACTTAAATCATAGATGGCTTCTGAGGTATCGCGCTTATCGGCTTCATGGCCATAGGTACCCGCCATGCCACAGCATCCTACAGAAACGGGTTTAAGCTCTGCGCCAAAATGGGCGAATAAATCAACCCACTGTTGCTCTGCATGAGGTAACTGCGTTTTTTCTGTGCAATGACCAAATAAGTACCAAGGCTCGGACGTATGCTCAGCCTTTGCTGGTAGGCTAGGTACCACATTCGTTAACCACTCATGGCTCAGTAGGACGTTAAAATCACCACGATAACGGCCCAGCGCCTCTTGATATTCATCGCGGTAACACAGCACTAAAGCAGGATCGACACCCACCATCGGAATATTCAGCGCCGCTAGCTGATTTAAAAAGCCAGCGGTATTACGCGCGGTTTGGGCAAAACGTCGTAGAAAACCTTTTACGTGTTGTGCTTTACCGTTGGGCTTAAAGGGAATCAGCATCGGCACTTTTCCCAGTCGGCGGATCAACTTGATCAAGTCGTGAATCAGTGGCGCTTCATAAAAACTGGTAAACGGGTCTTGCACGATCAACACATAGTTTTCACGCTCTTGCGTGGACAAGGCTTGTAGCCACTCGAGATCAAATTTGAGGGCATGATCGCCTGCCAATGCCTGGGCCAATGTCGGCACCGATAAAGCGGGTGTATCGGTGTAACCAATGAGTTTGGCTGTTAACCCTTGTGCCCACTGGGGTTGGGTTGCGGCATTGACTAACCTAGGCGCTTTAGCCATTAATGGCAGCAAGCTTTCAATATTTGCGACCAGATGATCTTTAATCGGACGCGGATAACGGCTGTAGTACAACTGCATAAACCGGGAACGAAAGCTGGGGACATCGACTTTAATCGGACACTGACTGGCGCACGCTTTACACGCCAGGCAGCCACTCATCGCTTCCATGACCTCATGGCTAAAGTCATCCGCCTCTTTTTGGCGGATAAAGTAACGCCCGAATTTCGCCATCATTTCACGGACTGAGGGAGATTGCGTCATGAGTGCTTGCTCGACATCCAACGGATCAACGCCCTGCTCCGCGAGCAAACGTAACCACTCGCGCACAATCCCTGCCCGGCCTTTAGGTGAGTGCCGACGGTCATAACTGACTTTCATCGACGGACACATGGGTGACGACGTATCATAGTTAAAGCACAACCCGTTGCCATTGCATTCCATCGCGCCTTTAAAGCTATCTCTAACCTCAACCGGGATCTGGCGGTCATAAAAACCACGCTTGGTATCATCAACCTGCACCAAAGCATCGTCGCTGTGAATCGGGGTACAAATCTTTCCAGGATTCATCCTGTTTTGCGGATCAAAGGCCGCTTTTACCCGACGTAATTGCATGAACAAGGTCTCACCAAAAAAGGCGGGACCGTACTCAGAGCGATAGCCTTTACCGTGTTCGCCCCACATCAATCCGCCGTATTTCGCCACCAGTGCCACGACCTGATCAGAAATGGTTTTCATCACCCGCTCTTGTTCGGGATCGCACAAGTCAAGCGCGGGGCGCACATGCAATACCCCTGCATCAACATGGCCAAACATGCCATAGTGCAGATGATGGCTATCGAGTAATGCGCGGAACTCACTGATAAAGTCCGCCAAGTTTTCTGGTGGCACACAGGTGTCTTCGGTGAAGGCAACAGGTTTGGCCTTGCCTTTCGTCGCGCCCAGTAATCCAACCGATTTTTTGCGCATGGCATAGATTTTATTGATCGACGCCAGATCACGGCAGATCTGATAACCAATCACGCCTTTTTGCTGTTTCGCTATCAAGCGATCGAGTTGCTCACACAGGGTCGTAATTTGTGCCTCAATGTCGTCGGCATCATTGCCAGCAAACTCGACCATATTAATGCCGTGCATGACCTTACCCGGCACATCCTCCAGCAGATCACTGACGGTATGCCACACAATATCATTACGCGCTAAATCAAGGACTTTAGCATCAATGGTTTCAACTGAAAGCGCCTTAGCTTCTACCATCATGGGCGCATTACGCAACGCTGAATCGAAGCTGTCATATTTAATATTTACCAAGGTGCGTACACTTGGAATGGGCGTAATATTGAGCTTGGCTTCGGCGATGAAGGCTAAAGACCCCTCGGCGCCACAGAGCACACGGCCAATATCGAATTCCGTTACTGTTTGATCGTAAACATGTTTAAGATCATACCCAGTCAAAAATCGGTTGAGTGGCGGAAAGGTGTCGGTGATCAGATCACGATGTTCGCGACATACGGACGACACGGTTTCCAGAGCACGTCCGGCTAAATCACCTCGCGCCATCGCTTGCTTGAGCGGCTCCGGCTTAAGCGGTTGGGTCTCCAACACACTGCCATCAATCAATACAGCTTTTAAGCCGAGCACATGATCCGATGTTTTGCCGTAACGTAACGACCCCTGCCCCGATGCATCGGTATTGATCATCCCACCGATCGTGGCGCGATTACTGGTCGATAAATCCGGCGAGAAAAAGTAGCCATACGGACGCAATACATCATTGAGCTGATCTTTAATCACCCCAGCTTGAACACGCACCCACCCTTGTTCAGGGTTGACCTCTAAAACCTGGTTCATATGACGGGAGATATCCACCACCACATGTTGGGTCAGTGACTGACCATTAGTTCCTGTGCCGCCGCCGCGTGGCGAAAACTTAATGTCACTGAAAGGTGGGGCTTGAACGGTCTCACCAATGATGCGCAGATCATCAACCGACGACGGGAAAAGAACGGCTTGAGGCAGTGCTTGGTACACACTGTTATCCGTCGCTACCGCCAGACGGCTTGCGTAGGTCGATTCGATATCGCCCTGAAAACCCGCGTCTTGCAAAGCGGTAAGAAAATCAACGACGGCGGACGACAAGCCCGCCTGTGGGTGTATTGCCGGTATCATTGCGGTTCCTGTGCGAGTATCACCATGCCTGGTGCAATTTTAGTTATGCGCCTACTTTACCTTAACTCTTGGCACAGCCAAAGCGATCACAGGGTAAATCCTTCGCGAGTCAATCCTTAAATCCTTATCACCATTCCCGCCAACCGAGCCGAGTGCTTGACCATCTCGCAAGCTCTGGGCTCGCAATCAAAACCCAAGGCCCTAAACTCCACGCTGCCATGGATACAACGATCAAGACAATCCAACTCATTCCCGTCACCTGCACCACGCCCCAAGCGGCCAGAAGCAGCCCAGCGACCCCCAAGAAAATCCAGGCCAAGGTCAATAGTTTTCCCATCATGCTCGCGGCCGGTTTATGACTGGGGAAAAGCTTGTGCCAGACCTGACCGGTATATATCCCAGCGCTTAATGCGGCTAAGTAGAGCAGATCGGGTAACTTTAATGCTAACGCCAATAATGCTAGCAACGCACAGACCAATAGCCACAGCCGACCGGTGGTCAGTAGCGGTCGATCTTTCCCTATGGTCACTGCATCTATTTTCACGGTTGCCCAGGCTAGGCTGCTTCCCACTAAGGCGCCAATCACCACATCACTAGCAAAGTGAACGCCCAAATACATGCGGTTGAGCCCCATCAAAATCATCACCGCCAAAGCAAGCACTAACGACCCATATGCCTGTCCATGCGTATCACGACGCTTTAGGTACCAGGCGGTGACAACGGCTGCCGCTAATAAGGTGTGACCGCTTGGTACCGTAAAGCCATCTGCCTTACCGATTTGCAAGTCAGGCCATAGGTAAAACGGTCTTGGCATCGCAAATCCTGTTTTTAACGTGATAGAGACAGTCGCCGCACTGATCAAAAGAAAAAGCAGCGACAGCGCCGATTTATGGCCACGAAAAATAAGAAATAGTGGTACCAAGGCAACGTAAAATGCAATTTCTCCTAAGATGTTGATCAGTCTGAATAAGTATTTAGTCATCGCGCTCGCGACATCGCCCAAGTGCGCGACCACCGTTTGTAGGCCAGAGACGAGGCCATACTGACTTACGTAAAAGGCAGGCGCTAGGGCACTAAAATCCGCTAAAGCAGCGACATCACTGCTAGGCGTTTTTGCCGCCAGAGACCAAAGCAACTCACCGCGATCTTTAAATCGATAGCGATAGTCGCCTGCCTGTGCAGGCGGTATTAACAAGGCTTTATCGATTTCAGATCCAAAGTGCAGCGCCTGCCAAACCGGCAACACGCCTGTGCCATTGGCGTTCGAGACAACCGGTAGCGGCGTTTGGCTTTGGCAAGCAAACAATACCCCACGTTTATCTTTGTGAGCGACCTTCCCCACATTGACGCGAAGAGCCGTTTCTTCAAACACTTCACGCGCCAGGGCTCGGGTCGGTGATTCAGTCAAATTCACTCGTCCACCGGGTAAACCATATCGCCCGGTGACTCTATCTTTTATCAACAGTAGTCGCCCAGCAGGATCGGTAATCACACAGGCGACCCCTGCGATCCCTTGCTCCGTTGAAAACGTATCGTCACCTTGTGCTAAGGCATAACTCGACACCCACCAACTAAATACTGACAATAGTACAGCGATACTCCATTTCATTCGGCGGCTCCTGAATGCACCTGTCCTGATAAAAGATAAGGAAAAAGAATGACACAGCCAGACCCTCTCAGCCCCTATTATTACCATCATAACTTTCAAAGCTTGATCGGTTTAGTGTCTGAACGTGACTGGGATCTGCTCACAGGCAAAGAACGGGCTTGGCTTACCTGCTTTCAACAGCTTAGCTTCAAAGCCCAATGTTTGCTGGTCCGTTTATTGATGCGCCGCCATGATTACTTCTTAGCCGACAAACTGATCTATCCCGAGCTCGGAGACACCAGGCCACTGCTCCACAACTTGGCCGATAACGGATTTGTCAGCATCACCGATACTGCTCCCGCTGACGTCTTATTTAACCTACTGAGTAAGGCGCAATTGATCGATGCGTTTCCAGCGGTGGCCTTAGCGAAAAGTGCGAGTAAGACACAGTGGCAAACAGCGATCACTGACACCTATGACGATCCGCTCATCAGTCCCTACGCGCTAGTCGTCTGCCACCAACCGGACCTACTCCCCGTCTTGTTGTTATTGTATTTTGGTAATTCACGCCAAGATTTGAGCCAATTTGTCGTCGCCGAGCTCGGTATTCAGCAATTTGAATCGTATCCTGTTAGTCAGTCTGAGCGTTTGTTTCAACACCGCCAACACATTGATGATTGGCTGCACTTGTCTGCGCTTACCGACACGGTTTGGCAAGCAAAGAAAGCCAAGCGTCCAGCGTTGATTCTTGCGCTACAATCACGCCTTCCTCAGCCGTTTGAGTGGCCGCCACTTGAGCGCAAACGGCAACGCTTAGTTAATCGTATTGCACGTGAGTTTGAGCGCCACGATGACTTCCCTTCTGCCACATTGCTTTACCAAACCACCACGCAACCGCCAAGCCGCGAGCGACAAGCTCGCATGTTGATTAAACAAGGTTATATTGATGACGCATCACGCATCATTGCGGCCATGCTCGACGCGCCTCACGATGAGGAAGAATATGACGTCGCCTGTCGTATCGCCAAAAAAAAGCCCCTCCGAGAGCATGCCCGTTTGGTGCCGACAAACTCAGTCAATCCTGCCATTGTGGATAGTGAGACATTGACACTCCCCCTTGAACATCGGGTGGAATGGGACGTTGCGGCGTATTATCGATGCCAAGGCTGGCAAGTATGGTATAGCGAAAACAGTTTGCTGAATGCGCTGTTCGGGCTCTTTTTTTGGGACATTCTATTTTTACCCATCAGTGGCGCCTTTGTGAATCCATTTCAACGTGGCCCGCGCGACCTGTATAGCGACGACTTTGTCACCAAAAGACAACCCCAAATTCATGCGCGCTTGGCAAACATTAATCAAGCACGCGATTGGATAGCACGACACTATCAACAAAAACAGGGGCTCAGTAATGATTGGGTCAACTGGTCTGTGATTGAATGGCCGCTGCTTGACGCCGCCTTACACGCCCTCAGCGACACACAGCTAAGCGCGTGTTTTAAGCGTATTTTGTTCGATCGACGCCATAATCGACGCGGTCACCCCGATTTGTTTATGTGTCGAGGCGACGCTTATCAATGGGTAGAAGTGAAAGGCCCAGGAGATGTGTTGCAGCCTCATCAAAGCCGCTGGCTTCAGTTTTTTCACCAGAATGGCATTTGTGCCAAAGTGGTCTATGTCACTTCAGCTACGTCAAACAGCTAGTCAGGTCTAATCGTCAATAGAAACGACCAATGTATGTGACGTTGTCACTTAGTGTCTTCAGCATGAGGATTAAAGATGTAGTGCGAGCCATCGTAAACAAGTCGTTTAATCAAGGCTTCACAGTGTTTAAGGCCACCGCGGTCAAACGATACGCCGTAGCGTTGCATGCCCCATTTTTGCTGACGGTTTTCCACTTGCCCGCTTAATACAAAGCAATCGTCGCTATCGGGCGCTTGGATTTGTATCGCGATTTGATGGTGCTTTTCAAAAACGGGCGCTATAGCATCAAAACTAAACCCACAGCCACCTGCAGAAATATCGGTAAGATTGACCGACAAACGACGACTACCTAGAGGAACTTCACCTTTCACATTTAATTCATAACGATTATCTTTGCGCTGTTGAATCAATTTGGCTTGCTGTGGTAACTCAACCACCACCAAATTAACGGGCGCTTTGAGTACGGTGGAAATTTTGGATGCAAACCGTACTTTCGCGCCCTCACCCTCATCAGAAACGGCATCCACGGCGAGGCGATAACCTTCAATAAAAAATTGATTAACCTGATTGAGGTTTTCCGTGGGCAGAGAAAAGAACAACCGTTTTTCGCCATCAAAACCGATAAAGGTACAGTCAGAGCGATATGTTTGCCCCACCGGGGTTTTAATTTGTACCTGGGTGGTCGTTCCGTGTTTCATGAATGCCACGGCTCGCAGACCAATGACGGTGTCTTCTCTTACGGTTCTATATTTTTTAGCCTTAAGCTGAGGCAAAGACTGCATCATTCTAAATTCTTGCGGTTAAGAGAACAAAGGTAACGGCAAATTCAATCCCCGTTACCACTTGGAAGCCATGACGCGCACGTAATGCGTTATTGGCACGTCCAGCTGTTGACACGTCAAGCTGTCAACACATCAAGCTATTACACGTTAACGATAACAGCCGTTGGCTACAGCAGGTACATAACAAACTGCATTAAAGGTACCGTATTGCCGCTCGATCCAACCACTTGATTACCTTCAATCCGGGCGGTAAGCGTGGTTGTTTTTTCCGACTGCGTGACAAACCCCGCACTGGATAAGTTACTGACTTTTTCTCGCCATGGCGAGCGTGAAAGCAACACGTTTGGTACCGCCACATCCAGATTGCCAGACAACTGACTCACCAGCTGATTCAGGCCAAACTCACCCGTGGCGTCGCCACCGCTTAGCTCAAGGCGCATATCAACGCTAACGTCCCCTTCTGGAAGCGTCAGGCTTGCCGGCGACAAATTAACCGATAACCCCGACTGCAACAAATCCACAACGGCTTGTTCCATCGCAGACGCACTTCCCGGCGCCGGGCCCTCTTGCCACTGTGACGATAGCAATGCGATCTGAGACATAGCCGTATAATCAAGGTGGTTAGCATCTAACGCTACCACCAAGTTGCGCCAACGGGTTTGATCTGGCAACGTTATCTCACCAACGGTTAGTTGATTGGTATTATTCAGCGACCGCGCTGACGCCGATTCAACCAGCTCATTGCCAATTTCAAGCGCAACCTGAGCAAGTTGGACCGATTGACCATTGCCGTTATCTAGCTGCGCTTGCTCAATAGAGAGCGACTGATTACCAATCCATAATCCCTCTTGCAGATAACCTTGGCCGCTCCCTGTGATGGTATCAACTTTCAACTGCTGACCATTATCATCATAAAAGGCGAGAGCAGGCAGTGAGAAGGTTGCTTTACCGCGTCCTTTGCGGTCAATCTCGCCTTTAACACTCAGTTCACTTGCGGTTAGATTGCTGTTTGACTCCGAAAGCGAGAAAGGCGCCACCGTCAGATGATAGTCAGAGGCGCCGGTCAGCAGCGTATCAAGGTCTAAGCGAACCGGTGTCGGATTACCTGGCCATACCTTTTGAGTAATTTGTTGTAGCTCTGGGGTCATTACCAAGGTATTGCTCGACGAGACCCCCAATACACCGTGAGATATCTCTGATGTGATCTCGTAGGCAACCGGTAACCCTGACTGCTCCAATAATGCTTTACTCTCGCCCTTAAACTGGACACGCGTAACCGCTTGTGAGCTTAAGTAGCCTCGCTCATAGCTCTGTTCCTCGAGCGTAAAATCTGCGGTTGTGCGTTGATCCACTTCACGCTCATACATTGAGTGTGCAATTTGACCCGTTGCAAATGGCCAACATGCAACCACCGCAAGGCCGCCGGCAATGGCGCCATACTTTCCTAAAAACATGTCTTTTTTGCTCCAAGGACACGAAAACCATTAGTGTAACCAAAAATGGACGCTGACGATAATATACTAATAGATTGAGATACAGGTTTAAGTCAGTCAGCAAGCATCATTTGTCTATCCATCGAATAGGTCACGATGGGCGCGCGCATTAAGGTTGCGAGGTTTAGCAGGATATGTTCATGAATGTCGACTATTTCGCATCATTGAAGCGAATAAATGCCTATAATCAAAGCGAATTCGCGACAAATCGGCAGAGTGTATGAACCCTTATGTGATATTGTGCATTGACCAAGACCCTCTCGCGGTGGAAAAGCTCTCTCACGACCTCGCGCCGTTTCGCGATGTCTTTGATCTATGCAGTACTGATACCCCTGACGATGCCTATGCGTTGTTAAATGATTTGAAAGCGAACGAGCAACAGGTGGCGTTATTGATTTGTCATAACGCGCCTGGGAACAATGATGGCATTGATTTATTAGTCAACGTTGACAACCATGCCGCCAGTAAAGGGGCGCGTACTATTTTGCTCAGCGAAGCGCCGCAGTACGATGTCATTTTGCAGGCAGTCAATGAGGGCCGGTTAAATTATTGCATGCACAAGCCGTGGCGAGCAGATGAATTACGGCGGGTCGCAGAGAAAGAACTCACAACCTATGTCTTGCGGCATTGCCAACACGATCTATTGCGTTATAGCGAAGTGCTGGATCATCGCACCTTACTGGATGCGCAAGTCGAACGTGAGATTAACCAATTTCAGTCACAATTGCTCGCGCCAGCCGAAAGCAATAAAGCAGACATTGCCGACCGAGTGATTGCTGGCCTTTATGCCTTTTTTGACGGCAATGACGAAAGCCGTGCCTGCCGAACCTACAGCGCCAACCATGTACTCACGAAAGAAAACCAAGATAACGCATTTTTATGGTTTATTGCCGAAGGCGACGTTGGGCTCTATAAAACCGATGATAAAGGGCAAGTGCACCATGTCTCTACCCTCTCTGCCGGCAGTTTGATTGGTAGCATGTCGTTTGTCACTGGCGAGGCCTCTTTCTCGACTGGGCGCACACTCACTCGCACCCGGGTGATCAAAATCGACCATACGCTATTTAGCAAAATAATGACCAGCCGCTCAGAGCTGTTACCCCTGTTTATTCAATACCTACTATTGCATTTTAACCAACGCTTAAAGCGCAGCATTGATACCGAAATCCAGCTACAGCAAACACTCGCTTCGCTGGATGAGGCCAATCGCCAGTTGTTAGAAAAAGAAAAAATGGCGCTCCTGGGCCAGCTGGTCGCCGGTGTCGCACATGAACTCAATAACCCTGTTTCCGCGATTTTACGTAATAGCGACGCACTTGCCGACGCTTTAGAGCACGTCGCAAAAACGCCCCTTGATGCTGCCAGCCGCGAACAAGCCCTTACCCTTTTGCAAAACAACCGCGACAGCACCCCGCTATCAACCGCCACCGCGCGAACACATACACGTACGTTAAGTGAAATGACCGGGAATAAACGCACGGCACGAGACCTGGTGAATATTGGCCTGTATCAACAAGATACGGTGACCAACTGGCAACAACGTTTGGGATCACATTTTGACACTGAATTGGCGACTTGGAAGCAATACGCCCGTTGTGGTCGCCTATTACGCTCTAATCATGTATGTGCAGGTCGGATCGCCGATCTCGTCAAAAGCTTACGCACCTATGCGCGCCAAGACAGCGAACAGCGCCAGCGTACTCATATTATTGAAAGCATTGATGACACCCTGACGTTATTCGAACACCGACTCAAACCGCACCAATTAGAAAAGTACTATGACTGGGTGCCTGACATTATCACTCAGCCATCAGCTTTGGCACAGGTTTGGACCAACCTTATTGCCAACGCACTGGATGCGATGCCAGAGCCGGGCACACTTACCGTGACAGTTAAAACCCTTAACGATCAAGCATCTGGCATGATTCAAGTATCGGTGACGGATACGGGGATAGGAATGACGCAAGAACAGCAAGAAAAAATGTTCGCGTTAAACTACACCACCAAGCGCGAGGGGCATTTTGGTTTGGGTATTGGCCTGACCATGTGTCAAACCATTGTTCATCAGCAAGGGGGGGATATTCAGGTCCGCTCCCAACTCGGGAACGGCACCACGATGACAGTCACCTTGCCCATAGCACTCCCCGCCTCTGCCAATAAGGAGCCACAAGCATGAGCCAATATTTAATTTTATGTGTGGATGATGAACGCGATGTCCTCGATAGCGTGATAGACGATTTGCAAGGTTTTACCGATCACTTTGAGGTCGAAGCCGCCGAGTCCGTTTCCGAGGCACGCGATGTGATTCGCGATATGGCCACGGAAGGAACACAACTGGCACTTATCTTGTGTGATCACATTATGCCAGGTGAATTAGGCGTCGATTTTCTCATTGAGCTGGCTAATCAGCCTCAAACCGCTTCGGCACGTAAGGTCTTACTCACGGGTCAAGCAGGGCTGGAAGATACAGTATCAGCGGTGAATCATGCCAGTTTGCACTATTATCTCGCAAAACCGTGGCAGAAAGACACCTTAGTGAGCGTGGTGACCGATCAGTTAACCAGCTATGTGGTTGCTCACGAACCCAATTTGTTCCCTTGGGCTAGCGTACTCGATACCCCGCGTGTCGTGGAGGCGATTAACCGCAACAAATGGAATATGGACGGCGAATAGTCCCAATTTATTGCCATAACCGCGCATTGGGTCAGAAATGCGTAAAAAAGCCTAAATGACGGGCGGATGTGCTTGTTTCAGCGCGCAATCGTCTTATAGAATGATTTCAACACCAATAACAAGTGGAATTGATAATGCGTAAATCTCTTTTAGCTAGCGCGATTGTCGCGTTGGCTTCTTTCAGCGCCGTGGCCAATGAAGAAGACGCCAACCTCACCACCATGAGTAATTTTAGTTACGATTACTTGGAAGGACGTGTCGGTGTTAGCCCCCTCACCTATGGTGCAGGATTTAGCATGTCTATTCACCCTAATGCGCACATTCGTGTTGAAGCAGATACCGAGTTTGATTCGGATTGGGATACCGCTGCAGGGATTGGTTTTCATGCACCGATCAATAACTGGGCAGACTTGACCGGTGAATTGCTTGCGCGCGGCGTCAATAAAGAGAACTTCAACAGCGATGTGGGTTTAGAAATCAATCTTGGTATTCGCCAATGGTTGGGGCCACAAGTTGAAGTGGGCGGTGAAATCGGTCTACTCACCGTGGATGATGAAGAAGATACGTTTGGCTCTGCTTACGGTCGATTCCACGCAACCGAACTGTTCTCGTTAGGCGCGGCATACCGAGTTAACGAGTGGTATGGCGACCAGTTTATGTTTACGACACGCTTTAAGTACTAATAGCCATACAGCCAAGATCAAAAAACCCGCTTTGATGCGGGTTTTTATTTTTCTGTCAGTGACGAAGGTTCGCTTCTGCCCAGCCCTCAGCGAATCAATAACATGGGTACCGTCGATTCAATCAGCAGCTTGGTGGTGTTACTTCCGACAAAGAACTGACGTAGTTTTGAATGCCCGTACGCCCCCATCACAATCATACCCACTTGATTTGACGCTTGATAATCTAAGATAGCTCGGTGTACCTCACCCGTGAGTTGCGCTTGCACGACATTGACGCCTGCCGCTTGCAATCGCTCAGCCGCCCGTTTAAAAGCAGCCAATTTCTCTTGCGAATCTTCTACCATCACTAAGTGACAAGTCATTCCCGCTAATAATGGGGTGACGAGCGCCTTCTCCACCAGCTTTTCGCTGATGTCACTGCCGTCAAATGCGAGCAAATAACTGTCAGGTGCCGAGAACTCACCATTAGCAATCAGCGTGTGTGCCTTAATAGAACGCACGACACTTTCAAGTTGTGAACCGATGGCTCTAGCATCACTTTGATGTACTTCACCAGATTTTCCCAGCACCAAGACACGCGTTTGCGCTTCCAGCTCAAGCAAGGTTTCAACCAGGTTGCCATGACGTTGCAAGGTGCTAACATCACCCAAACCTTTCGCTTTGGCGTCGTCTGCCAGCTCAGAAAGTAGCACTTTCCCATGCTTCATTTCGAGCTTAGCGCGCTGACCATCTAGCTCAACCAATTCTTGTAATAGTTGTTCTCGACTGCCTGCAGCTAAGTTACCGGATAGTTCAGGCTCCGGCTGGCGAGACGATTTATCCAGCACATGGAGTAGTGTTAAGGGTACAGACAGACGGCTTGCCGCCCAAATGCTCAACGCTGCCACTGGCTTTGAATAATGCGGGCCATCGACGCATGCTAGGATCCGTTGCTCCAAACCTTCTCTCCTCTTTGTTGAATATCGCTGCCCATTCACTCAATCATTTGCTGACAACGATCAACCTTTTATCATATTTGCTACTATGCCATTGATAGTGACAGACACACGCGTCTCGTAAAGCGTAAATCGGTAAAAAATTGATCCCGCCACCATGTTTACTCGCACTTGTTTAACTGATTCATGGCATTACTCTCCTTTTCTGTCACTGAATATTCAAATACGTGGATATACTGGTACGAGCAATAGCGAAAAAGAAAAGATAAGTCCGATAAGCGCATAAGCAACCTCATCAAGGGTCCAACCGATATCGATCATGACGCCGAAGATCCAAGGTGCCAGCGCCGTCGAAAGAATCATCATGCCAGTTACCAGTGAGCGAATGGCACCAATATGAGAGACACCATACATTTCGGCCCATAACGTATTAATAACCGGGTTGGTTGCCCCAATCGCCAAGCCAAA
The DNA here is from genome assembly GCF_001996265.1 of Salinivibrio sp. MA440. NCBI lineage: Bacteria > Pseudomonadati > Pseudomonadota > Gammaproteobacteria > Vibrionales > Vibrionaceae > Salinivibrio > Salinivibrio sp. MA440. Next base: position 1,363 of record NZ_MUFI01000052.1, on the reverse strand, counting down.
CAAACACATAAAAAGAGGTGCAGCAATCGGATGGTGGACGTTAGCAATCACTATCAAGCCAAGAATAAGCGGGATAGGTATGAGGATGAGAACATTTCTAGATCTATATTTATCAATGAGGTTGCCAGACACAACCGAACTTAACCAATGCACAGCGCCATAGAATACGAAACTTCCCGCCAATACACTGGGGGCCCAATGCTTTGCGTCTAAAATAAAATCTTGCTGAATAAAAACCCCCGTGACAAGAAAAGGCGTGATTAGCGCCAGAGGTATAATCATCCAAAAGCGCCAATCTTTGATCACATGCCTACGGCTTGCATCACTCGCGTTACTGGCATTACTAGCGCCAGAGTAAGGCTGTTTAAGATCGGCTTTTTTAACCAAAAACAAAATAAAAGGTAGAAAGACAAACAAGGTAGCTGCAGCGATAAATAACCAACTTTCCCGCCAGCCTAAAAATGCGATAAGCGCAATTAGCAGAGACGGTAAAACAACTTCTCCGAGGGCAACTCCGCTGCCGACGAGGCTAATCGCTTTCCCTTTATCTTGTTCAGCACGCTTAATCACGGTTGCTTGTGCAATATGAGGTAAAAAACCTTGACCACAAAAGCGTAGTAAAAAGAAGACAATCAATAACCCGATGATGCTGTCTACCGAATACATCAACAGACAAGCTGTCGTAAGTAATATCGAAAAAAAGACCAACAGTTTATCGACACGAATACGATCAACGACACCACCGAAGGTAATTACAAGTACACTACTGGTCATAGTCGCAACCGCATAGATGCCACCATAAGTCGCATCACTCAGTAACAGAGCGTCTTTAATACTGCTGCCATACCAACTAATAAAAAATGACTGACCAATATTGCCAAAGAAAATCGAAAAAAAACCAAAGGCAATTAATGGCCATTGGTTTTTTATTAGAATCGCATAGGATCGCGCTAACATATATTCCCGTTAATGGCTGAAATTACTTGGAAGTAGCTCAACGAATCGTTCTTCTTGAGGACGCGAATACTCATGCCTGTTTCTCCTCACAGACCACACAACGTTGTGCGCAAGGGTCAAATTCGAGGCGTTTCGGATTGATCGGTTCGTCACAATCGAGACAATATCCGTAGTCCTCGTCTTCAATCCGCTTAATGGCTGCTCTAACCGGCGTTGTTTCCTAAATCATTGAACTTATCACTCTAGCGGCGATCAGATCATCAAAGCCTCAAAACAGGTCACCGATGATGAGCAAAGCCAAGTACAAAATCAGCAACTGGAAGCAATACAATCAGGCATTAGTTAACCGTGGTTCGATTACCTTTTGGGTTGATGACGCCGCTATCCAGGGCTGGCACTGCAAAAA
>NZ_MUFI01000051.1:0-26359 GCF_001996265.1 Salinivibrio sp. MA440 | reverse complement strand
ACCTCGTTTTTAATAAACACTTCCCAATGCTCCCCAAGCTTAAACTTGTTGTCGCCATAACTATCGAATTTATTCACAAATATGAATAATGAATATAACGCTTTTGTCAGTGACTCCCAACTTTTTAACTCATATTGATTCAACCGAACAACGTTGGTGTACAGCAGCACACATAAAGATTCTCATTCAAGCTTGGTATGACTTACGCTATGCACCCTCGTCGTCAAATTGGCACTGATCGTGACAGGCGCCCGTTGGCAATTTGCACATATCAACACCGTGCTGGGGCTTGTGTCACCTACGCCAATAGTATCATCGGGCCAAAAGTGGCTGTTCCGATAACCAATGTACGCCAATGGCACCGCCGATATTAAAATCGTGTGTAGGTCGGACAAGCGCCAGTGCGATGTCTGTCATGTATTACCCAAGCGGACTGCGCGCCTCCGACATCGAGGCCAACGATTAACCCCTGATTGTGACAGGCGCCCGTTGGCAATTTTCACATATCCAACACCGTGCCGGGGCTTGTGTCACCTACGCCAATGGTATCATCGGGCCAAAAGTGGCTGTTCCGATAACCAATGTAAGCCAATGGCACCGCCGATATTAAAATGGTGTGTAGGTCGGACAAGCGCCAGTACGATGTCTGTCATGTATTACCCAAGCGGACTGCGCGCCTCCGACATCGGAGCCAACGATTAACCCCTGATCGTGACAGACGGCCAGGTCGTTAATCTTTTCTAAGCTGCCTGTGCGGCAGTGAACACACAGTGTTGAGCGCGTTCGCGCTGGGCTATTTTCTAAGCTGCCTGTGCGGCAGTGAACAATAGAAGGATTGACGTCCCAACTTTGCAACATTTCTAAGCTGCCTGTGCGGCAGTGAACCAAGTGCTTTAATCTCAATGTTCGCGAATACATTTCTAAGCTGCCTGTGCGGCAGTGAACGTACTCGGCACTGCCGTCGAACAATGCAGCGATTTCTAAGCTGCCTGTGCGGCAGTGAACTAAGCCTGTTGCGCTTACGGATGAATCGGGATTTTCTAAGCTGCCTGTGCGGCAGTGAACTTGGGCTAGTAAGCCCGATTTTTGGTTCGTCATTTCTAAGCTGCCTGTGCGGCAGTGAACTTACTTGTACTGCGTATCGAGTGGCACTACGCTTTCTAAGCTGCCTGTGCGGCAGTGAACCTCACCCAGTACCGATTTCAACCATTTAAGCATTTCTAAGCTGCCTGTGCGGCAGTGAACACAGATGGCCGCAATTTCGTTTCAAGCAAAATTTTCTAAGCTGCCTGTGCGGCAGTGAACGACGTAGGTGAGGGGACGGGCAATCTCATTAATTTCTAAGCTGCCTGTGCGGCAGTGAACTTGATAATTGTCGGATTGTTGGAGATTAATCTTTTCTAATCTGCCTGTGCGGCAGTGAACAACAGAACAAGACCACCGCAGCCCCAAAAGCTTTTCTAAGCTGCCTGTGCGGCAGTGAACTGCTAGCAACAGCGGTAACGGATGCTGGTTAATTTCTAAGCTGCCTGTGCGGCAGTGAACATGACAGGCTTGAACGCCACGCTGGATGACATTTTCTAAGCTGCCTGTGCGGCAGTGAACATGCGCTGCACCGTAATTCGCTGCGTCGCGTTTTTCTAAGCTGCCTGTGCGGCAGTGAACATGGGTAGGCCGTAATGGCGACCACGCTGAATTTTCTAAGCTGCCTGTGCGGCAGTGAACGCGGACGGCGTTGGCTGCGTCGGTGCCGTCGATTTCTAAGCTGCCTGTGCGGCAGTGAACAATCGCGCTTGTGTGGCGGATTAGGTGGTTCTTTTCTAAGCTGCCTGTGCGGCAGTGAACTATAGAATAACGAAATAATAGCCTGTGACAACAGGCCGTTAGGATAAAAATCGTTTTTTACCCTTATTTAAAACGCCCAGTCGTAACTGACTGTATTCGCTATTTATTTCTAAATATCCCAAAAACAAGGGTAAAAGCATTGCTCAGTCTGAGGGCTCACGCTGATCGGTCTTTCATGCTCGACGCGTACTGTTTGCCACTAGAGCAAGGAGACCGATATGGCATTGAACGAGCAACCGGGAGACATTGACCGGATCATTGAAATGGCGTGGGAAGATAGAACCCCGTTTGAGGCGATTGAGACGCTGTATGGCTTGCGTCAGGATGACGTCATCGCTTTGATGCGGCGCGAGTTAAAACCACGCAGCTTTAAGGTATGGCGTGAGCGGACGCGCGGGCGTAAAACCAAGCATCAGGCCCTACGGTCAGAGCACGTCTTACGTAGCCATTGCAAGACGCAATACAAAATAAAATCCGCCAAAAAGTGATAGGTTTAGCGATAGATCGTGTTTTGTGAATAACGTGGATGCGTTAATTGGGCGTCTCCGAAACGTTACGGGAAGGTGACAGCCAATTTGTCACTTTCTTATAACACGAGGCTTGCGTGCCAAACCTCATAAAGCACTAAGTTAACCTCTTAAATATCAGGTAGTTAAAAAGTTAAACACCGACTAATCCAACCAGTTATCCACAGTTTCTGTTGATAGTAAATGCACAACATAAAACTTATTTAAAACATATAAATCATGCATTTACCGAGGCAAAAAGGTTTTTTATAGAAATTTCTTGACGAAGCTGAGGATAAGGAAGCAATCCATCCTTTAGTTTAACCATCGACGCGCAACTTCCATCAACAACTTATCTTTATAGGGATGAGCAAGTAACGTTATCCCATAGGGCACGTTATCGTGAGTGAATAAAGGCATTGTTAGTTGTGGTAATCCACACACATCGGCTAACGCCATAAGACGGCGCTGGGCGAGATTAAAGGTATCACTGGCGGGTTGGTCTGCATCACGGGGCAAAATCGCGCCTGGTGTTGAGGGAATAATCAATACCTTATCACTCGGCCACATGGCGGTAATGGTATCGCGTAGCTGCTTGCGCGTTTTCTTGGCCTGATAATGGGCTTTGTAATCCACTTCCCGCAGCCGTTCAAGGTAGCCTTGGGTTGAGGTAGGTAAGTCGAGTTCGGCGCTGTCTAGCCAAGCTTGATACATCAGTAAAAATTCTTGACTGGCAATCGCAACTTGGGTTTTCTCTACCCGAGTAAGCACCAATTTATTCATCGCTAAGGTGGTTTCTTGGGGAAGGTGAAGCTGTTCGAGGTGTTGGTAGACCTGCTTCATTGCCTCATCCGAGTAAAACAAGGCAAAAATTGGCTCAGCAATGACCACGCCTTGAATATTGGTGACCGCGGTTGAGGGCTTTGCCACCAGCTCTTGAAACTGGCTTAAATGTCCGAGACTCGCACTGCACACGCCAATATTATCAAAGGTATCAGCCATGGCGATTATCCCGGTAGTATCGACCAAACCAGGCGTGGGCCGATAGCCATAGAGGCCGCAATGCGCGGCGGGGATCCGCACGCCCCCGAACGCATCATTGCCTAAACCCAGATCCGCCAGTTTTTTCGCCACTGCGACTGCGATACCGGCATTGGCACCACCCACACGGTATTGACGATAGTGGGGGTTGCGAAGTTCGGCATAAAAAGGATTGAATCCGGTGATACTAAAGCCGAGCGGATCTATTTGCACCTGGCCGATCACACTGGCACCCTGCGCCATCATCGTTTTCACCACGCCCGCATCTTGGCTTGCGGCTGTGCGCGTTTCCGACCAAGCCGGAATGCCTATCCCGGACACACACGCTTCGAGCGATACCGAATGCGACACCGCTATCTTGTGGCGCCGAAATACGCCGCTTGCACTGTCTTGCCGCGGTGGCTCAAATTGGTGCGCGAACATCGCTTGATCGAGCATAGTGACTGGCCTCAAATAAGTGTTATTGCTTACTGATCAGTGTAATACATTCAGGCGATACTGAGTTGAAATTCCTTCTATCTGACGGTTGCCATCTTTAACCGTGAACACTCGCGGTACCGCTGCCTACTCACGGTTCACCGCAGTAAGATCCGGTGTTTGTCGGCACGATTGTTCAAACGCCCTTAACTTCGGGGTCAGATCAGCACTCACAAAGGTATCGTCGAATATTTGTACCTTACGTGCCAATTGCCAACTATCGATAGATGCCCCTTGGCCATAAGGAATCGCATACACATGAAAATGCTGCCGCTGCGCGACGTAATCGAGATTAGGTGGCACGCGCAACGGTTGATAACTGCGGTTCAAATAGATGTAAAAATCGCCTACGCAATTTGCCACTATGTATGAGCCTTGTTGACTACGCAGCGCGAGATACGGCTGAGCGATATCAGTATATTGATTGATATGCCATTTTTCTGCCGTCGGGTTGAGTTCAATCATCGGCGCGGCCGGTAAACTCGGTGGCGGTGCTGCGGGCGACTGAGTGGCGGCAACAGTATCAATCGGCTCAGAGGCTGGTGGCTTGGGATTAATGATACGCACACGTTGCGCGGTATCAGGCTGGCTGTCACCGATAAGTGGAGCAATCCACCGTTGCCATTGCCCAAAAGGCACCATTACCAGCGCAATGGCGCACCACGAGGCCAATACCCAACGCCAAGCCAGCCCAGGTTTAGCCGGTTTTAAAGTGACTGGAGTGGCTTTATGCGTCAGCTCCGTTTCTAGCTGTTCCACGCGCGTTAACGCATCTTTAAGCTCACGGTTGCGTTGTGTGGCCTCTTTTTTTTCTTTGTCGTGCTCACGTGTCAGGCGCGCATGTTGTCCGTCTAATGATTGGTGCTGACGCTCAAGTTTTTGGTACTGCTCTCGCCACTGGCGGTTATCAAACTCAAGTTTGGCAATTTTAGCCGTGAGGTGTGCCGGAATTTGTTGGCCGGCCTGACGAGATTTGAGGGTGCGGTTTTCTTGCTGCAACACCGCTAACTCTTTTTGCAGGCGTGCAACCTGGCTGCGTAACGCCGCCTGACTTCCCTCGTTTTGCGTTTGCCCTAAAGCGCTATCGTCGCCCTTCCCTGATTTAACGGCCTGGTATGCTTCACTGACCAGCTGCATCAACCCAGTGCTGCCACCTTTATCCGGATGCACACGGCTAGAAAGTCGCTTATAGCGTTGTTTAACCTGCGCGGCCGTTTCGCCGGCATTCACGCCTAAAAGTTCGTTCCAAGTGGTCATGCTAGGGCTCGTTGAGTCAGTGGTTACCGATTAATGGTAATAATAATATCGGCCAATGTCTTATAACATTGAGCCACCTCGTTTAAAAATTGGCGTGAATCAGTGCAAGAAACATTTAGGCAACTGACACATATCACGCGGCACCGTTAGCCAGTAGAACCTTCTATAAAGCGATAATTTTTACCTTTTCAGAAGAACAATGCCCTGTTCACTTAATTTTGCATTGCATTCATATTTCTGTGATCTATCATACTTTCCGTCATAACGACGTTCCAATGAAGACAGCAGGAGAGAGATGGCAAATGCCATCCGCCGAAGAAGTAAATCTTTCAGGCACTTAATTGTATGGACTGCTGTTGGAGGAAACTCTGGAGAGACCCGTTAATTCGGGCGCCGAAGGAGCAAGCTTGTTTTCAAGTGAAACTCTCAGGCAAAAGGACAGAGGAGATACCCACCCCAATATGTAGCACTTTTGTTAATATTAGTGTGGTCTATCTTCTCCTTTGATGTTTAAAGGGGGATTAATGCCATTTTTTTCACAACTACCCGATATACCCGCGCTTCTTGCCACCATTGACGACTGGATTTGGGGCCCACCGCTTTTATTGTTATTAACCGGTACCGGGCTCTTTTTTACCGTTCGCTTGGGCTTGCTCCAATTCCGCCGTTTGCCCTTTGCGCTCAAGCAAATATTTAAACCTTCTGATGCAAGCAGCCAAGGCGATGTCTCTGGTTTTGCCGCGCTATGTACCGCATTATCTGCCACCATTGGTACCGGTAATATTATCGGGGTTGCCACAGCAATTTCGTTAGGGGGCCCAGGCGCACTATTTTGGATGTGGTTAGCCGCTTTTTTAGGGATGGCGACCAAATACGCTGAGTGTTTACTGGCGGTGAAATACCGCGAAACCGATCATAAAGGTAATATGCTTGGCGGGCCGATGATGTACCTATCCAAAGGCGCCGGCAAGCCGATATTAGCCAAATTATTTGCCTTATTCGGCATCGGCGTGGCTTGTTTTGGTATTGGCACTTTCCCACAGGTGAACGCCATTAGTAGCGCCGCGACCCATTTGTTTAATATTCCCACCGTTGCCGTCGCCGCTATCCTTACGGTGCTAGTGGCGTTAGTGACTATCGGAGGCGTGAAATCTATTTCGGCCGTCGCCGCCAAAATCGTTCCTGTGATGGCCGTATTATACGTCGCTGCCTGCTTGTGGGTACTCGGCGCCAATATATCCCAATTACCCCATGCGGTTGGCCTGGTGTTTGAGTCCGCGTTTAACGGCATGGCAGCCACCGGCGGCTTTGCTGGGGCCGGTATGATGCTCGCCATTCAATCAGGGATTGCCCGTGGTGTGTTCTCTAACGAGTCTGGCTTAGGGAGTGCCCCCATTGCCGCGGCGGCCGCTAAAACCGACTCGTGCGTTGAGCAAGGGTTGGTATCAATGACAGGCACCTTTATCGATACCTTAGTGATTTGTACCATGACAGGGTTAACGTTAATTTTAACGCAATCATGGTCAGGCGAATTAGCGGGAGCAGCAATGACATCGCATGCCTTTGCCGTGGGCATGGAGAGCAGCGTTGGCCCTATGTTAGTGAATATCGGCCTACTCTTTTTCGCCTTCACGACGATTTTAGGCTGGCACTACTATGGCGAGCGCTGCGTCGCGTACTTGTTTGGCAAAAAAGCGATTTATATCTATAAACTATTCTTTATCGGCTTGATTGCATCCGGTGCCTTTATTCAACTGAATACGATCTGGATTCTTGCCGATATTGTTAATGGCTTAATGGCGGTCCCCAACCTCATCGGTTTGTTACTGCTGCGTAAAGTCGTGATTGAAGAGACCCAAGCGTATTTTTCGTCACAAGACAGTGACCAGGCCAGCGAGATAGCGCAACCCTGTTCACAATCAACATGATCGCGTGCCAGTTACTTTGTACAAAAAAGCCGGTTCATAGACTGAACCGGCTTGTTGTGCATATGTGGGGCGAGGGAGATTAAGCGTATTGACGCTCAGCTTCCTCAATCCCTAACTTACCAAGAATTGCTTGAGGATTGATAAAGTGATTCACCCGCACCTCGTGCTCTACCTTGTCACCCACCGCGACGAATTCATAGTTCAGTGATTGCGTGGCTTGCTTATCCCATACACCATCACCGAAATATATTCGACGATCAAAATACACACCGTAATCTTGTTTGGCTCGAAATGCCGCCAACGCCATGACTTCACTCCGGCTCATGGCATCGGAGCAAGATGAAAATACAATGCCGTCGATATTAAAACCTGCCGCTTTTAACTTCATCCGTGCGGTTTCTTCCCACCCGCCGGTGGCAATAGCTAATTCAACCGAGGGCACATGGCGCATGTGTTCTACAAATTCCACCGCGCCGGGAATTGGCGCTAAGCCTTTCTCTGCAATCCTAACCGCCAATTTTTGCCTAAACACCTGTTTGATCTCTCTAAACAGCCTGATCTTGTCATGGTTGAGTCCATGGGTGTCGATTAACTCTTCGATGATCCCCGCATCGGTCACATTGGTGTAGCTTCCCCAATTATCTGGAACCGCTAAACCTGTGACTTCATCAATCGCCTGGCTGAAACACTCGTGGTCCATTTGGCAGCTGTCTACCAGCGTACCGTCCACGTCTAACATAAATAAGTTTTTCACGCACATTTCCTCAAATCCCGTTGTGTCCCACAAGTGACCGACTTGTGATTTGATCGGGCGCTTTGCCGTTCTTGATCTTCGTTTTTTATCAACACAACGAGCATTATAACATTATTTTTACATTCTGGACGACTATCGGGCGACATCATACGCCCCTATTCACTCAGCGCAACGCTACCGTGAGAAATAACCGGGCCCAACAAAAATTTTGAACAAGTTTAACGAATTTATACGCTGGTTTTACCGTGTCGTTTCTCTACACTCTAACGTGTGCTGAATCACGCCAACCCATTTTAAGGAGAAATATATGAAAGCGCTGGTCTTAAAATCAAGCATTCTCGGCCCCTACTCTAGCTCAAACGCAGTCATTGACAGTGTAGTGGATTCCCTGTCTCCAGAGACGCTGATTGAGCGTGACCTGGCGGCGACTCCTTTGCCTACGCTAACAGGAAATAACGTCGGTGGTTTGCGTGGCGCAGACGAGCTCACTGAGCCGCAACAACAGGTGCAACAAGCATCGGACCAACTGATTGAAGAAATACAACAAAGCGATACTCTAGTGATCGCGGCACCTATGTATAACTTTACCATCCCCGTGCAGTTAAAAGCATGGATTGATCTGGTTGCCCGTGCAGGGGTAACGTTCCGCTATACCGAAAACGGGCCTGAAGGCCTGCTAACCGGTAAGCGCGCCATTGTGGTCACCACACGAGGGGGGATGCATAAAGGAGGAGACACGGATCATGTCACCGGATATATGCAAACGGTGCTTGGCTTTATTGGGATCACAGATGTCGAGTTTGTCTATGCAGAAGGCCTCGCTATGGGCGAAGAAAGCGCGACAAAAGCCATCGACGAGGCGAAGCAAACACTGAAGCGCCTTGCCTCTTAATGCGCCTTTGTTTGTAGATGATCGATCAGAGCCTGCTTAGTTGCAGGCTTTGACGCATTTGATCTTACCACCGACAGGATTGGTGATACGTCTTGCCAGTGTTACCATGAGCACTTATCGCAGGGTATTGACTCTGCTTTCTTTTGTTTGATCAAATTGGATTCGATTGTGACAGACGCGGACCAGCCAACCTTTTTTATTTACGACTTTGAGACGTTCGGTACCCATCCGGGTAAAGACAGGCCTTGCCAATTTGCTGGCGTTCGCACCGACAGTGATTTTAATATTATTGGCGAGCCTCTGGTGCTATTTTGTCAGCCCCCCAATGATTACTTGCCGGCCCCAGAAGCTTGTTTGGTCACAGGCATTACCCCGCAACTCGCACTGAAAAAAGGGCTGCCCGAACCGGAGTTTATTGCCCAAATCCATGCGGCTCTGTCTCAACCGAACACCTGTGTAATTGGCTATAACAATGTTCGATTTGATGACGAAGTGACACGGTATACCTTATATCGTAACTTTTTTGACCCATATGGGTGGAGCTGGCAAAACGGAAACTCGCGCTGGGATTTACTCGATGTGATGCGCGCCTGTTATGCGTTGCGGCCTGAAGGGGTTGAATGGCCACATGACGAAAACGGTAAGCCCAGTTTTAAGTTAGAAAACTTATCCGTCGCCAATGGCATTGAACACAGTGATGCGCATGACGCCATGGCGGATGTGCACGCGACCATTGAGTTAGCGAAAAAAGTGAAAGCCGCGCAACCCCGGTTGTTTGATTACCTTCTCACTCACCGCCATAAGAATAAAATTAAGCACCTGATTGACGTGGTCAACATGACACCACTGGTACATGTCTCAGGTATGTTTGGCACCGAGCGAGGCAACACCAGTTGGGTTGTGCCAGTGGCATGGCATCCTGACAACCCCAATGCCGTGATCACTGTTGATCTTGCCCGCGATCCCTCACCTTTATTCGCGCTTGATGCCGATGCCCTCCGTGAGCGTTTATATACTCCTCGGCAAGCATTGAGTGACGACCAATTGCCGGCACCATTGAAGCTTATCCATATCAATAAATGCCCGGTCTTAGCCGATGCCAAAGTACTTCGTCCTGACGATGCCGCGCGTCTTGGTGTGGATAGAGAAGCATGTCTTCAACATCTTAAAGTACTAAAGGCGGCGCCCGAAATCCGAGAGAAGCTGGTGGCTGTCTTCGCGCAATCCAAGCCCTTTGACAATCAAGATGTTGATAACGCACTGTATGCTGGCTTTTTTTCAAAAAGTGATCGCAGCGCGATGGACATTATCCGCGCGCAAGATCCAGAAAACCTTGCCGGGATTGACTTGAGTGTCGACGATTGGCGCATCAAACCTCTGTTGTTTCGTTATCGTGCCCGCAACTATCCGTGGACACTTACTGACGATGAACAAAAACAATGGTTTATGCACCGCCGCGATTATTTTGAAACACACCTTCCCACGTACATGGACAACCTACAGCAACTGGCGGATCATCATCAGGCGGATGAGCACAAGGTCCGTATCTTGAAAGCGGTCTACCATTACGTCGAATCATTAGTCGGTTAGCCTCGATAGACGATGTCGTGTATTTCGATAGGTTCAACAACCGTTATGACGCCATAGCGGTTGTGCTTTTTTTAATCTATTGTTATTCCTTATAAAATCAGAAAATTCAACATTATGCCTGCATAACTAGACCCAAAAAAGACATGCTAACGAGTTGCAGTTCTGTGATTTGAGTCCACACTTTTATAAAAGCTGTCGTTTGGAGTGGGCTTGATGATGACAACAAAAGTAAATACACGCTGTTACCGTTTTCCTGAAGTAGATTTTGAGCCAGAGAGCCGCACACTGTATTGGACGGATCAGGCAATCACGGTTTTGTCGTATGAAGAATCACGAATGCTCGAAATGCTTTGTTATTACGCAGGCGAGGTGTTGTCAAGTCGCACCTTGTTTAAACAAGTCGCATTACCCGACAGTTCTTTTGCACAACACCAAAGTGTGGTCACTTCGCTCATGGCTAAGTCTTACCGCAACGGTAAAAAGTGCTTGCCCTTTGACGTGGTTGGCGAGTTTGGTTTTCGTGTTGCTTTACCCCAACAAACCTTTGCGCAACGGCCAACCACACCGGCGGAAAATCAACCTGATCTCACCCCACCTCCGGCAACGCAATCATCGGCATTAGGGGATCCCCCTTTTAGCATTATAAAACCGCTTATTGTGTTGATTGCGACCGCGAGCCTCATTATTGGCATTACTGCGTTATTAACGCAGTAGCTGTTCGTCGACGCGAAATCCGAGTACTTTCGAGCTCACACTCACACTATTCGCGTTGTGAGCTCAGATCGTTGATGTTTTATCTGACTTTGTCTTATCTCTAATGATCGTGGATCCGGTGACCTTCGCGCTGGCAACATTGGCTTTTGCAGCGTTAGCGTTGGCAAAATTAGAAGGCGAAAAAACATTGATGTCACTCTAACTTTCAGCAACGAAATCAGTTTTGCATATTATGCGTGACTTTTATCACATAATTATCAGGAGTGCTTCCCTACACTGAGCCTCCGTTAATGACTAAGAAGTGATGCTATGCGAACTGCACTAACCGATGCACTGACACAATTGCCCGACGCATTACAACGCGTTGTCTCTGATTGGATAACTGACACACACTTTGGTGCGACATTTTCACCAGAGCAAGTGGCGCAAATGGAAGCCGAAAGTGGCCTATCTGGCGCCGCATTGCGTCTTACTCTATTGCCAATAGCGGCGGCTTATGCGGTGACTCCGATATCAACGTTTAACGTTGGCGCCATCGTTCGTGGCGAAGATGGCACCCTATACTTGGGAGCCAATATTGAGTTCACAGGGGTGCAACTAGGCCAAACCATTCACGCCGAGCAATGCGCGATTGCCCATGCGTGGACCAAAGGGGCAACTCGCTTAACCGATATCACGATCAACTACAGCCCATGTGGTCATTGCCGTCAGTTTATGAATGAGCTAAACGGTGCAGAGTCACTCACCATTCAGCTACCAAAAACGGATCCCAAACCGTTACATGCGTATTTACCTGATTCCTTTGGTCCTGCCGATTTAGGGGTTGAATCACGTTTATTAACTGACGCGCCACACCCGTTACCCACAGACGATATTGATATTCCACTACTCAAAGCTGCCGCCGATGCGGCGAACCGAAGTCATGCACCGTATTCGGGTAACTACAGCGGCGTGGCCGTTGAAACATCTGATGGGGCGGTTTTCTCTGGGATGTATGCCGAAAATGCAGCGTTTAACCCGAGTTTACCCCCGCTTCAAGTGGCGCTCATTGCGACCAATATGGCCGGCTATCACTGGGACGACATTCGGTCGGTGGCGCTGGCCGAGATGACAAACAGTACGGTGAGCCATCTGACCGATACCCAAGCCACATTGGACGCGATGGATCCTGATATTCCTTTCGTCTATTCGACCCTTTCAACTTAACCACATGATACGCTTGGCCTCAGCGGGGATTTCTGATCGCTCTGAGGCCTAATTTGCGCTACTATCCGTACGTCTTTTTTCGGATTGTCACGGTAATGAAACAAGTTCATCATCCCCTCCAAGGCGCGGCCTGGATGCTCACTGCAGGCTTATGCTTCGCATTAGTCAACAGCCTTTCTCAATATGTTAGCTTCAAGTTGGGCTTGCCTTCGACGACCGTTGCTTTTATTCAATATGCCATTGCCTTAGTGGCCATGATCCCCTGGTTAAAGCAACTGGGGATTCGTCAATCTTTAAAAACCCAGCACCTTGGGCAACATTGTTTGCGGGTGTTTATTTCTGTTATTGGGATCCAACTTTGGCTATGGGCGCTCGCTTATCCGGTTCCCATTTGGCAAGGCATAGCCCTACTAATGACATCACCGCTGTTTGCAACCATAGGATCGGGGCTATTTCTTCGTGAACGGGTTGGTATTGCACGTAGCTTGGCCACACTTGCGGGTTTTTGTGGCGCGATGATTATCCTAGAACCTTGGTCAAATGGTTTTACATGGGCAACGTTACTGCCGATAGGCGCCGCTTTCTTTTGGGCGACCTATTCATTAATGGTGAAACGGTTATCGGCCTACGATCCACCGACCACGATGGTCGTTTACCTCCTTTTGTTGATCACCCCATTTAATCTACTCTTGGCCGTGCCTGACTGGACACTGCCGTCATCTGCAATGGCATGGTGGATGCTGTTCGGTGCTGGAATGCTCACCGCACTCGCACAGTGGGCAATAGCCAAAGCCTATGCCGCGTCAGATGCCTCGTTTGTTCAGCCGTTTGATCACGCTAAACTGCCGCTGAACGTCCTCTTTGGTTGGCTGGTATTCAGCTGGGTTCCACCTGGCCGGCTATGGCTCGGCGCAGGAATTATTATCGCAGCCGTTTTCTTTATTACCCACTGGGAATCACGACAGTCTAATCAACCTCGAGTCAAAACCGTCTAGCGCAAAACGGCGCTATCCGAGCATGGCTCTACCAAACCGAGCACTAAGCGTTGGCTTTTATCAACCAGACTTGCTCACCTCGGTCACCCTCTGGCTCGGTTTGCGTCTCTAACAACCTAATATCGAGCCCTGAAAACGCCTCTTCCACTATTGACGTATCGATGGAAAACGGCGGATTATCATCGGCCTGCGGATAAAACAAGGTGATCAGTAATAGGCGGCCTCCCGGCGCTAAAAGATCACGCACACGATGCACATACTGATCCCGCATCGACGGTGGCATCGCCACCAAAGCGGCACGATCGTAGATCAGCGAAGTCGGGCTCAAACGTGCAGTAAAAAAGTCACCACTGATCAACTCCAACTCATCGAAACAATAATGTGTATGACCCGACGGCGCACGGTGAACTTGCGGGGTATACAGGTTTTCTGAAAAAAAGGCCCGTACCGCGATATCACTCAGTTCTACACCAATCACATGTTCGTGTTTTTCCGCAAGCCAGTTTAAATCGATGGATTTGCCACACAAAGGCACCAGTACTGTCTCATCGGGCATTGGACAAAGTGTTGACCAGTAACGCATAAGCATTGGGTGCACACTGTCCCGATGAAACCCTATTTGATTTTCAGCCCAACGCTGATGCCAAAATTCTTGCTCCATGGTTTCTCCGAGAAGATGAAAAGCGGCCAGTTTAGCAAGTTATTAAATCAATCTCATTAGCAATTGCTTAAAAACGGGTGGAAATTGTTCACGATCTTGATCACAAATTAGTCAACGAGTAACTTGCGAGGCAGTCCACAAACAAGTACTGTTTATACATACAGTAATGATCATATATACAGGTGCTTTATGTACGCGATGTCTAATGAGTCAAATCAAGCAACGACGCAAACGTCAGTACAGATGCGTGACGGAAGCTATTATTCTTCTGCGTTGAACGCACAGACACCCATCAATGCCCATTGGCTGTCGATGTTACAGGCGTTAGCATTCAAAGCACGACAGCAAAAGTGGATCACGATCATTAATCCACCCCGCTCATTGAACGCCGAGCAGCTTAGTCATTGGGGAATTAATACCAATCAGGTCAGGATGATTTATCGTCGGCATGGGTTTGACGATGAAGCACTGATTGACGCCGCAATGGCCGCAGATACGTCATGTGCGATCATTGCGTTTACACCCACATTGACACGTTTAACCTGTTACGAACACAATCAGCAGTGGATTGCACGCGTCGATCCAACATTGGCACAACGTCATTAGTACGCGCCTCAGTGCAGGCAAGTATCCGCGTCAGAGATGAAAGTAAATCTAACCCACTCGCGGTTTTCATTACTGTATTCAAGCTGTGCGCCTGTTTGGTGGCTTATCGACTCCATTTGCCGATACTCTAAAGCATAAGGCATCAATACAGTGAGTTCTTTAATTCCTTGCGCACGAGCCAAACCGGCCAGTTGAACCAAATTAGATGTATCGGTATGACGCACTGACATCACACGCGCGGCGTCTTGTTGTAGGCGCTCTTGAGCGGTTAGTGGTGATTGATCGCCACCCGCTTGATACTCAAGCACAGTATTAAACATGGGCAACAAGCTTCGAAAAATATCGAAAAAAGTCCAATTGGGCTGCTGACTTTCACACAAAAAATGTGTGTAATCGAAAACAACCTCTGTGGGTGTTTTCAGCTGGGTTGACAGCGCATCCATGGCTTACCTCCAGACTAAAACCTAAGCGGATACACCCACTATAAGCAGTTTTAAACAGATGTCTGGAAGATTATACAGTATTTTGCACTCGATCATGCTTTATACACGTAACACGATTATTTCGAAAAGCTTTTTTAACACAAAGAAAACAAATAGTTGAAAAGAAACCGATTTTCTTAGCATGTGCAAAATGAAGTAACTGAGAGGGGTGTTATCGAACACCCGCTTAAGTACAAAGACAAATCATACGACTTAAGCGGATGAGCAAACACTGATCAAGATGCTTTGTAAATCACCTTGTTGGCGGCCATTTGAACACGCTCGACTGCGCCCTCTTCGGTCAATTTTTTCAACGCACCTGTCGCCCAAGAAGCGGCTTTACTGTCTTCTTGTCCTGCAGCCAGACCAATGCCTTTCGGGTTGATCCCTTCAGGATTGGCTTTAACGATGTCTAATACTTGCTGCTGCTTAGGGGTGAATGACGAAACGGTATCCACAACGGGCGCTTTTGCTGCAGAGTCTACCGCCGGTTTAGCCGCTACCGCGGGTTTCGCTTTTACGGGACGTTGACGCGCTGGCGACGATGCCTTAACACGTTTGTTGAGTTTACCTTGTACTTTACGTTTGTGAGAAATTTTCATTCAATCATCCTACTCCGACGCACTACGTTCAGGCTCGCTGAAAGCAGCGGGTGAAAAACAAAGCGCGTGTTATACCAAATTTCAGCTCACTTTTGTAGGTAAGCGTCCCTTAGTCGGTGCAAAGTTCGTGACATTCAGCGACAAATGTTTATCTATTCGGTGTTTTTTAGGCAAACTAATCAGACACTTTCATCGTACACTTACAAGGTAAATCGTGGCTAAACGCTTGTACTCGCCGCTTTATCTATGGCGTGGAATGGAAGATTATGGATGCACTCAAGACAATAAAAATCTACCCGCCCCAATTTGAAGCGGCGCGATGGAGCATGCTAATCGCAATGGTTATCGCATTTGCATTGGTATGCTTTTTTTTAATCCAACCCTCCTTGTCACTTGGGCAAGGCATTATCGGCCTGATCGCTATCGGCGCAATTTTATATGCCATACATAAACTTCTGCAGCGCGTACAACTGTCGTTTTCGCTCTCATTTATGCATATACAGCATCACAGCTTTCGTGGCGGTTGGGCACTCAAATGGCGCCATATTGACACGATAGGGATCCCTCAAATCTATCCGCAAGGCCTTGGCGAGCCACTGCCTTGGATGGGGATTAAAATCAAACACTATGATGCATTATTAGATGGTATTAGCTTGAGAATGGTGACTCATATCATCATGACTCAACGGGCATTACTGATTACAGCTTACCGTCGTGCGGGAAGCAAACCCAGTAAGCCATTGGAAGATATGATGTTTGATGACACCCCATATCGTGGTGCCAATGGTGTGCTTTATAAAGGTCTGATGGCGATGTTGGCCAATCGTATGCGATATATGCGCGAATTGTTAGGTTATGACATTTTTATCAGCGAAGACTTACTCGATCGCCCCCTAGAAGACTTTATCGGGGTGACAAGACGCTATCTGGCTGCTGCCAGTACGCAATAATGGTCTTGGGACAAATAGGCTCTTCTAAACAAAACAAACAAGCTCTAAACAAACAAGCTCTAAACAAACAGGCTCTAAACAAACAAGCTGGCCCGTACTCTGAGTACAAGCCAGTTTAGTGAAAAGGGTTAGAAAGCACCGGTAAGAAAGGGATTGGTTTTACGCTCATGGCCCAGCGTTGAGGTGGGTCCGTGGCCGGGAATAAAAGTCACATCATCTCCCACCGGAAGCAGCGTGTTCTTGATGGCGTCAATCAAGGTCGCGTGATCGCCTTTTGGAAAGTCGGTACGGCCAATACCACCGTTAAATAACACATCGCCTACCCATGCGGTACGGCTTTCTTCATCCACAAAGACAATATGTCCTGGCGTATGCCCGGGGGTAAATAAGACCGACAAAGTATGCTTGCCGACGGTGACCGTATCACCTTGCACTAACCACTGATCCGGCTCGAACGGCTCGGCGTGGGCAAAACCAAACATTTGTGCCTGCGCCGGTAAGGCTTGTAACCAAAATGCATCTTCTTTGTGCGGACCAATCACCGGAACATCAAGCGCGTTAGCCAATTCTACTGTGCCACCCACGTGATCTAAATGGCCGTGAGTAAGAAGGATTTTCGTCACGGTGACATTGAGTGAATGAATCACTTGGCGAATTTTAGCCACGTCACCACCTGGGTCGACGATCGCTGCGTCTTGAGTTTGATCGCACCAAATAATCGAGCAGTTTTGTTGAAATGCCGTGACCGGCACAATCTCATAATGCAACGCCATACAGTTAGCCTTCCTTTTGTATAAGTGCGGTAGCCGCCGATAACGACGTAAATACGGGCCTCACTATGCCATGCTGTCATCAGTTTGCAACTGTGCTGCCAAGGAGATGTCACCTTCACGCTCTAGGCTGAGATAAGGATACCTGGATACCTTTCAGGTGCGCTTTATTGTATGCAGGGCTGCTTATGTTAGATATTGATAAAGTATTATCGTCGCATTACCCCCGGTTAGAACAGCGCGGTTGGCTCATGCGCCCCGTCAGTAAAACGTTAAAGCGTTTACTTCATGAGCAGGAGTTTCAAGCGTTTGCTGAACGCTACCCGCATCTACAAGGATTCGAGTTTGTTGAACAGGTGCTGGATTATTTTAACTTTAGCTATCGGGTCAGCGATAGAGAAAAAGAGCGGATCCCGGAATCTGGACGGGTGGTGATTATCGCCAATCATCCAATCGGATCACTGGATGGCTTGGCGCTGCTTAAACTCGTACGCTCAGTGCGTCCAGACGTTAAAGTTATTGCCAATGAATTACTCATGCAAGTCGGCCCACTTCACAGTTGTCTGTTGCCAGTCAACAATATGGGAGGCCGAACGCCTAAACAAAATCTACAACAAATCACACAGTGGCTAGAGCGTGATGGCGCTTTGATTATCTTTCCAGCCGGTGAGGTTTCGCGCGTCGCACCAACAGGAATTCGAGACGGTGTTTGGCACTCTGGCTTCTTACGTATGGCGAGTAAATCAAACGCCCCTATTTTGCCGATTCATGTCGACGGGCGAAATTCTGCCCGTTTTTATGGTGCGTCAATGGTCTATAAACCTTTGTCGACTTTGTTACTGGTTGAAGAGATGTTTCGACAAGAGAACAACACCATCGCCTTCACTGTGGGCGAAATGATCCCACACCACAGTTACAGTGCCAGCGCGAACCTTCCGGTAAAAACACGGGTTAAACTCTTTCGTAAACACCTCTACCGGATCGCCAAGCGTAAGCAAGGCTTATTTCCCACCGAAACTGCGATTGCCTCACCGGAGCCACGACTGGCGCTCAAGCATGCAATTGCACTCGGCGAGCAACTCGGACAGACACCCGATGGTAAACTCATTTATTTACTTGATTATCAAGCCGATTCGCCGGTGATGCGCGAAATAGGTCGTTTACGTGAGGTCGCGTTCCGCGCTGTTGGGGAAGGCACCGGACAGCGGCGTGATCTTGATAAATACGACCAATACTATTGGCATTTGGTCTTGTGGGATCCGATTGAGCTCGATATCGTCGGCGCATACCGCTTATGTGATACCCAAGCCACTCTCGCTCATCAAGGGCTTGGAGGGATCTATAGCGCAAGCTTGTTCGATTATGAACAAGGGATGCAGCCTTTTCTTGACCAAGGCTTAGAGCTAGGCCGTAGTTTTGTTCAGCCCAAATATTGGGGAAAACGAAGCCTGGATTATTTATGGTTAGGCATTGGCGCCCTACTCGCTAATCGCCCACAGTACCGTTATTTATTCGGGCCTGTCACTATCAGCAACGCGATACCACAACCCGCTAAAGAGCTACTGATCTTCTTTTATCGCACCTACTTTCGTGGCGACAACCGCTGTGCGCGATCGAAACGACCGTATCAACTCGCCGAAAGTAAACAAAGCGAGTTGCTCGACCACTTTTGTGGCAACGACTATGCGCGCGATCTGAAAAAGCTAAAAATGTTACTCGATCACCTTGGCGTCGGGATCCCAACGCTTTATAAGCAGTACAGTGAGCTATGTGAGCCTGGCGGCGTACAATTCTTAGACTTTGGTGTTGATCCTGATTTCGCCGACTGCATTGATGGACTGGTTTTAGTCGACCTCAAGCGTTTAAAACCCAAGCGCTACCAACGCTATATTGCGCCACATCTAACCACTCCCCCAACCTCTACTTGTGACTAAACCTCGCTGTGAGTACCTTGCAGTGAATAAGCGTCGCGGTGAATAAGCGTCGCGGTGAACAAACAAAGCCCCGCGCTCTCTGTCTTGATGGCGCGGGGCTATGACTGTCAACTCTTGTGATCGTGATTGAGACTACTGTGACCGTGATGAGGATATATCACGTTGCTGGGTTAAGTAGCTCGGCTCCTGAGTGGTGATTTGTCGTTCGGCATGACTATCATAGGCATATACATCATCGCGAAACGCGAGCTTGCCGTCTTCAGTGACCCATGCTGTTTGGTAAATGGTTTGTACGGAAAGGCGCGTTTGCAACGACACCCACTTAGTTTGTGTTTTATCCAAATACCCTTGGTAGTTAGCCAACTGTTTCCCGGACAAATCCAGCACCAAATCCGCCAACTGCTCGGCCTGCTCCACCCGAATACACCCAGAACTAAACGCGCGGCGCGAGCGACTAAATAAGCTTTGTGCCGGCGTGTCATGTAAATAAATGGCGTTTCTGTTTGGGGTGTTAAACTTGTACTTTCCTAATGCATTGCCTTGGCCCGGTGCCTGTTGCAATCGATAAGGGAAGCCGTCGTCGTTCACGGTTTGCCAATTAATCGTACTCGGGTCGATAGCGATGTTGCTTTGCCAGTTAGGCAAAATGCGATACTGATTGCGAGACAAATACTGCTGGTCATCCGCCAGTTTGGGCAAGATATCTTTTTGCACAATGCTACGAGGTACATTCCAGCTGGGGTTCAGCACTACCGAATCAAGTTGCGACGTAAACAGCGGCGTACGCCTTGATTGTCGACCAACGACCACTTTACTTTCGAATACATTTTGATCGTCATGCCATACATGCATGCGATAATCGGGAATGTTCACCACAATTCGATTGGGGTTATCGTTAGGCCACAACCGCAGCCGTTCTGCATTAAGTGCCAATAACCGAACCCGTGCTTGTGGGTCCAAATTTAACCACTTCGCGGTTGCTGGGCCGATAATGCCATCCATGGATAAACCATGCTGTTGCTGAAAGCGTTCAACTGCGCGAAGCAAGTCACCACCGTAGCGCACAGTATCGCCATTTATCGCTTCCAAGCGCTCAGAGCTGCCCCAAAAGCCCTGTAGCCTCAGATTATCCACCAAGTTAAGCGCTAACGTTGTCGCAATCGCTTGGTCCGGGTATATGACGTTCTCAGCCTGAATCGTTGGCCAAACCGACTGCGCCTGCTCTTGTAAGCGAACAATTTGTTTTACTAATGCATCGTATTGCGAGTGTTGTGGACGCCGCTGCTGCAAAAACGGAGCCAGTGACCCGTTAAGTCCTGCCTTAAATAAAGCAGCACGCCTTTGCGATGAGGGAGCTGGCAAGGGGGTGCGATGAGACGCGCCAAAAAACCATTGCATTCCTTTATCGGGGATCACACTTAAATAGCGAAGCAGCGCATAGGCGGTATCGGTAGCAAAAATATCATAGGCCGCATCGCTGGGCTGCTGACGAAGTTGCCGCAATTGCCATGCTCGCCATTCAAACTCAGGACTAAAGCCAGCCAGTGAAATCACATTCACTTGCGTTTCTAACTCATCTCGCGCCGCATCTTGTGTCCAAATCAACGAAAATCCATTATCCAGGTAGTCTTGAGTCAGCGCTTGGGGATAGGCCAATACGGTCGCATCCGGTGCCGCCGATTCAAGCCAATCGCGCGCATACTGGTAGGCTCGCTGGCGATGAACATCCGCCGATACAGTTTGATCATCAGGCACTCTTTTCCCCGAGATCTGCGGTTCAGTCAGTAACCGTACTCCACCCGTTTCACTGGCGTTATTGGCCATCACTGGCTTTACCAAAAAGCAAAACACTATCAGAAGGTTAGCCAACCAGGCATCGTGCCTTCTCATCATACGCCCCTCCTCATCCCTGTTATGATTATGGCAAAGTTTTACTGCAAAGAAGCAAAATTAACGTCTGTTTTTCCTCATCACAACGCAAGGTATTGAAACAAAAACGGCAGCCAAAATTGACTGCCGTTTAGAACATTATCATGGATTCATTACACTAAGGTTATCCAGTGATTATCCCATCGGACTGGCGTCATTTTATAATCCGGATGGTGTGCATTATTTAGCGTCACCATTTTACCGCTACCCGCACTGAGGTTAATCACATCACCATCGCGACTCGCGCCAGAAGCATCTATCAGCGGATGCAGTCCAAGTAACTCGCCACTATTTAACGACCAAATACCATAACAATTGCCACGGGGCGACGTGGCGACAATCCAACCATTGAGGGTAGCAATACTGGCAACATAGTTATTAAAACGCGACCACTGCTCTGGTGAAGCATCAAGCATTTTCATCGGCTCACCACGGCGATGAATCGCGACAAGGGGGGCGTTATCAGCACCATGGTATTGCTGACCTGTCACCACATAACCCTCATCTGACACCATTAAATGACGAATACTGAGCTTCTTATTTGCAAGCTCAGCGCGCTCGATCACTTTGCCACTGTCGATATCGATATAGACCAGTGCCGGTGACATAGCGTCAATGTTTAACACTGTGCGTCCATCAGTATGCATGCCACCGACACCCACGACTAACGTGTTAGTATCCACCAGCGCTAACTCATGAGGACCAATGCCAAAGCCGCTTATTTCACGCACTTTTTTTACCTGCCCCTGCGCGGTTAATTGGTAAACACCGATCACACCTTCGCTGGTTTGCCGTTTACCCTCGGTGGTATATAACCATTTTCCATCATCAGAAATGGCACCGTGTCCATAAAAATAACGATCGGAGGCGGCCCTTACTCGTGACAACGTCACTCCACGTTGGTAGTCAAACACCTGCATAAAATCACCAGGCCGGCGCGCAAATGCCACACCTAGCGTTCCAACCTCTCGTCGCTGAGCAGCGACACCATGACCCCGATCGGGCAATGGTAGGCGGAAAACGGGTTGCCCAGACGGATCAGCGCCAACCACCGCGAAAGAGCCATCACGACTCAGCGCACAGCCCAGTAACTCACACCGCGCTGCTGCGGTATTACCACGACAACCACTCAATGTATTTACGACGGTGGGTAAAGCCGCGCCCATTAGCACCGCCTTGAGTAAACGGCGGCGTTTCTGACTAATCGCCATCGGTTGCATTAAACCCCACAACAATGCCTAAATCTTGTGCGACTTGACCACCCAACACGAGTTTTAGATATTCCAGATTGTTATAGACGGTGAGCATGTCACGATAACCCGGTACGCTGTTGAGCCTATCAAACAGCGGCTCGCCGTCTTTGGGCACACTGTCATAGGCGAGTTGCCAATGCTCGCTAACACGATCGGCCACCTGATGGTTGCCTCGCTCGCGTAGCGCTTGCTCGATACCACCTTCAGCGTGATATTGAACTTGCATCGCTTGAATGCTCTCGCTTAATAGTGTTAGAGAGTGCCGCGATCGCCAGGCTTCTCCTTGGTAGGGGTTAGGAAAACCAGGTTTGCCCAAAGGGCCGGCAAGCTTTTTAAGCACATAATCGAGCTGATGTGTCAGTGCGCCAAGTTTTTCTGCCGTGGCCATCGAAGATGGCATCCCTAACCACGGGTTTTTCTGCCACGCTAGGGTTAATGCCGTTGCACTTTGCTGCAAACGCCCACTGACGGCCATGGCTACTTCGCAGTGTTTTGGCTGAGTTAAATCCGCTTGGTGATCATACAACAACCATTCCATCGCGCCGACACCTTGCACGGCCACACTTTGATCCGCTAATGCATCCGCGGTCCAGGTAGTATCACTGGCCAGCAAGGCATTCATTTTCCGTCCGGTGGTATTCTTTTTGTCAGGATAAAACTGAATCCGCCAACTTTGTGCCAAGGCTTGCTCTGAGCCCTTTTCTACGCCTTGTAAAGGCATCCAAGCGGTCATAACCTTCTTCCATGCTTGACGCGCCTTATCCACATCCGTGCCCTGCGAGCAAACCGATTGCGTGGTCTGCGCGAGCGCCTTGGTTGCAGAGAGAAACTGTTCGCTTCTTTGTTTTTGTAGTTGCCAAAGGCCATGATTAGGCCCTGTCTCAGCTTGAGACAGACATCCGCCGAGCAACACAGTGGCGCTGAGCGTAAGCGCCACAATAGGATTAAATCGAAAACGCATACCACAAGACTCCAGCATGGTGTTTTTATAATAAGTGTTTTTATAATGAACGTAAAAATGCAATCAGCGCATCACGGTCCGCTTTTGGCATCGCCAGTACACGCTGTTTGGCGCCATCGGCTTCGCCACCATGCCATAAAACGGCTTCCATCAACGTTCGGGCGCGGCCGTCATGTAAGTAGGTACCATCAGCATTAACCTCTTTGGTGTAACCAATACCCCAAAGTGGTGCCGTTCGCCATTCTCGGCCGTTCGCAATAAACTCACCACGGTGATCCGCTAGTCCTTCTCCCATATCGTGTAACAGTAAGTCGGTATAGGGGTGAATTTCTTGTTCACTCAGTGCCGCCAGATCAGGACGTTTTGCTGTTGTGAACGACTCAACGTGACAAGCGTTACATCCAGCATTAACAAACATCTCTTGCCCTCGTTGGACTTGCGAGTCTTGGATGTTACGACGCGCGGGAACCGCGAGATGGCGAGCATAAAATTCAACAAAGTCGAGAATATTATCACTCACTTCGGGATCGCCGCCATTGGGCATATCGTCGCACACCGACTGCGACGGCATACAGTTATGATGAGGGAACATCGAGGTTGTTAGCCCGATATCGCCATTAAAAGCGGCTGCATTTTGTTGATTCACGTTGGGTAATCCGGCTTTCCACCCAAACCGCCCCAGTGCGGTACGCTGTGTGTCGATATCCCACACTTGGTTGGGGCGCCCGGAAATACCGTCGCCATTGGCATCCTCAGGATCGGCGTACGCATAGATCGCCTCAGCGGGGATCGACTCGAGTAGCCCAAGACCTATCATCGGTGGTGCAATCCGCGCTGACAGCTGCACATTCTCTGCCATCGGACCATAATTAAGGTCTGTAATAGCTAAGTTTGGCTGGCGTAATGTCACAGTCTCACCGTCTTCAAAGGTCACCGGTACTTCGCGATAGCTGATTGCTATTTTGCCCTCTGGCTTGACGCCTGGTAAGGAAAAATCTTGAAGTTGACCGCCATAATTGGGCTCTGGAATATTGCCATATTGGATCAGCTTTTGTTTTTCCGCTTCACTCATCGCTGGCACACTCAGCCGAACCAACATGGAAACGGCATTGATATCACCTGGCGATGGAGGATGGCCTCGCCCATCTTTGATATGGCAATTTTGGCAGCCATTAGTATTAAATAATGGGCCAAGGCCGTCACGGGCATCCGTTGATGCCGGTGAACTGACCCAAGGATTACGAAAAAAGCTATTACCGACACTGAAATCAATGCGCTCACTCATCGGCAAGTTAGCGGCAGGTTGGGAAAAGGCGTTCGGTCCTTCCTTGATAACGGTTGTTCCCCCACCGGATGTGCGCTCGAATGCAAGTGCGGAGGTGGTCACCAAAAAAGTAAGACATGTCACGTTAAGGTAAGCAATGACATTGGGCTTCATAGTGTGTCCTGACAAGGCAAAAAGCCCCGTACCACGGGGCTAACTAGAATAATATGTCGTTTAGAATTGGTGATCAGCGGTGTCTGGATTCAGGTTATCAATACCAATCACTTGCGCCGCTTGTTCAATATGCTTGGTCTGATCCACCAGCGCCGCGATAGATGCGTTGACCAGTTGATTCCCTTCGCTATTACCAGCAGCAATCAGCTGATCAAAATACACGTTGTTGTCCTCCGCAGAAACAACCAAGGTTTTAACTTGCTGCTGCGCTTGATCAAAGCTGGCTTTAATTGCCTCTGCGGCATCGGCATTTTTATCTCTAACCAAATCAAGGACTGACGGTCCCGATAAGGTATTACCATTCACGCGCTGATATGTCCCCGTCATGACATTGTAAATGCCCTGCTCGTTATAAAAATGCGAATTGTGCGTATTGTCAGAAAAACAGTCATGCTCATCTTCGGTTGAGTTGGCTTCTAGCGCGACTTTCATTCGCTCCCCCGCCAGTTCACCTAACGACAGTGATCCCATACCAAATAGCATTTTGCGTAGGCCATTCTCACTTGAATCGGCAAGCAGACTCGCACGGTAATTATCTTTGTTACCCTCGGCCCATTGATCACGCATCCACGCCAGATCATCAACCAATAGATCAGCAGCCGCTTTCAAGTAATCACGACGACGATCACAATGGTCATGGGTACACGCTTCACCATAGGCGAAATCGGTATAAGGGCGCTCACCGGCTCCTGCGTTGGTGCCGTTTAAATCTTGCCCCCACAACAGGAACTCGATGGCATGGTAGCCCGATGCCACATTGGCTTCTGAGCCGCCCACTTCATTTAAACTTGCGAGCAGTGTTGGCGTGATGTCAGTAACATCAAGATCGGTGGCGCCAATCTGAATGCGTTGATTCGCAATAATGTTAGCTGTCGCTCCGGCATTACCGAGTTCTGCCTGATAGCCATCCGCGACATAATCAATTAACCCCTCGTCCAAAGGCCAAGCATTGAGCTGTCCTTCCCAGTCATCGACAATGGCATTGCCAAAGCGAAAAACTTCTGACTGTTGGTAAGGCACACGTGCATCTAGCCACGCCTTTTTGGCTGCCTGAAGGGTTGTTTCAGAAGGTTCGGCAATAAAAGCGTTCAGTGCACTGTCGAGTTCAACCGCGGTTGTGTGAGCATCAGCAAAAACGGCGTGAGCAATGTCTGCATAATGTGCCACGACCTCTTGTTGGGTCGCCGCATTAGCGCCAAATGGGGCCGCAAATAGTGAGAGCGCAATCAGGTTGCGCTTAAACGGTGTCAATTCCATAGTCGTGTTGTCCTTCGCCTTATATGAACGGTTATGATAACCATTATCGTTTGTACGAAAGAATTCTAAGCATAATGTTACGAAATGCAACAAAGAATTTTTCTCATTACGCGAAGTGTGATGGCTATGCTATGTGTAAGGTTGACGGCAATACGTTGCAATGCACGTCCGACCTGTTATTTAGGTAAACCGATGACTAAAGGCCATTTTTTGCATTTACTCACTGAAACAGTCAAAAATAACAATAAATT
>NZ_MUFI01000050.1:0-27429 GCF_001996265.1 Salinivibrio sp. MA440 | reverse complement strand
GATCAAATACTTATTCTATGAAACTGCGTAAGCTTATATATCTCTTAGCATAAAGAAACTTTACGATAACAATGGAGCTCATTATGGCAACGACCCCTCGCACGGTAACGTCTCCGAAACAATTCATCATTGGTACAGGCTTACTCGCACAATTGCCGGAAAGCGTTCAAGACTTTGGTTCTAACGCGTATATTATTTGTGATGAGTTCTTTCTCGATCAAGTTAGCCAAACCTCACTGCCTGCCATTGAGCGCGCAGAGGGCTTGGCGGCCCATGTCGAGAAATTTCAGTACGAATGTACCCAGCAAGAAATTGACCGTAACCTCGGTATCGCTGAACAGCAAAAAGCCAATGTGATCGTCGGTATTGGTGGAGGTAAAACCCTCGATTGCGCCAAAGCCGTCGCGTACGAGCGAAAAGTACCGGTTATTTTATATCCCACTATCGCCTCAACCGATGCTCCTTGCACCGCCTTGTCAGTGATCTACAAACCTGACGGTGAGTTTGACCGCTACTTATTCTTGCCACAAAACCCAGATGCGGTGATTGCCGATACGGGTATTATTGCCAATGCGCCAGCACGCTTCTTTGCGGCGGGTGTAGGCGATGCGTTGGCTACCTATTTTGAAGCACGCGCCTGTTATCGTGCCGACGGCGTTAACTTGGTCCAAAAGCGCCCCTCTCGCACTGGTCTTGGCCTCGCTCAGCTTTGCTATGAGTTACTCAGCGAAAACATTGATGCCGCCATGGACGCACTAGCCAGTAAAGTAAGCACGCCAGCACTTGAGCAAATGATCGAAGCAACAATTTATCTAAGTGGTGTGGGCGCAGAAGCTGGCGGTCTCGCCGCCGCGCACGCCGTAAATAATGGGATGACCGCCGTGGCTGATTTGCACCATGCCCAGCACGGTGAAAAAGTCGTCTTTGGGTTGTTGACGCAATTGGTACTGGAAAACGCCCCTAAAGATGAAATTGATAATGTGGTTAGAATTATCAAAACAGCGGGTTTGCCACTCACGCTAGAGCAAATGGGACTAAAAACCTTTATTGAAGAAGAGTGGCGTGAAGTTGCGCGTATCGCTTGTGCAGAAGGTGACACCATGGGCAATATGCCAATGACGGTCAGCGAAGAGGATGTCTATCACGCCATGTTAGCCGCGAATAATATGGCAAAACGTTACTCAGCGGCCTAAACCTATCAGTCAACTGACTCACCAAGCGTCCGTTTATCGGGCGCTTTTTAATGGCGCGCTACGACGAACAAGCGCGAGCTGTTAAGCCAGATGAAAATCAATCACAAACAACGGGGGACGCGCTGGGTAGATTTGCAAAATCAGCGCCTTCAGCTCGGTAAGCGACATCCCCTCTTGTTCAGCATGACGGGCATTAATGTCCTCGAACGCTAGCGGAGCAACGCTGTCGATCACAATGTCACATACATAATGATCAGTTTCTAGCTGATGTACCGCGACGCGCGAACCGGGTTGATAGTGACTTTCAGATTCATCGCGAATGGTGATGGTTTTAACACCGGCGGCCACCATGGGCGTCAAGGTGGAGAAAAAGGTGATTTTGGTCGGGGCAGTCATGTTGCTTTCTTCCAAAACTGTATTGGTCTACGGCGTGATACGATTAAAAACGCCCGCGAGCACTTGCACGCGGGCGTTTCATGCCTTGCGACGTTACGCCATCATCGGCACCAATACAAGGGTACCAATAATCACGGTAATTAACCCGCACAGGACCGGTACCGAGGTGCGCTTAACCACCTCAAACGGGCTGAGTTTTGCCATCCCAGATGTCGCCACAATCACTCCAGACACCGGCGATATGGTTCGGCCTAAGTTAGAGGCTTGCAGCATAGGGATAATCAAAAATGCCGGATTTAGGCCCATTTTCGCTGCCAAAGACGGTGCTAATTCAACAAACGCATAGAAAGGTGCATTTCCAGAGCCAGTGGCAACAGCGGCTGCGACGGTGAGTAAAGTAAGCAGCATCATCAATGCAATACCGCCTGCCCCAGCGCTTTCTGCTAAGCCGAGTAAGTTGTCAATCGCACCAATTGACATAAGGCCTTGTGCAAATACCCCTGCAGCGACTAACAGCATCACCACGCCTTTAAAGGCATCCGCCATCCCTTCATAACACGCATCCAGATCTTCTAACGTTTTGCGACCATTAAAACGTTTGGTGGCGAAGTCGACGAGCGCACCTAAAAAGATAGAGAGCACCACAATGGTGTAGATATCTAGATAGAGGCCCGGAATGGTTTCACCGTTAAATAAAAACACTCCAATGATAGGCAGAAAAGGTAAGGCGGCGTAATAACCTGGCGCGTGAGTTTCTATCTCGGAGACGTCCACACGCTCCATCGGCGTGTTTTCTTTGTTATCCAGGTATTTATTCCAAAAGTACGCCGCGGCGGCCATCACAATAATCGCACAAATAGAGACCGGCAATACGGTTTCGACCGCAAACACGTGGAGCGGTAAGCCTGCTTTTTCCGCTGCAATCACCACATCTCCCGAGGTGGGTGAAAGTATAATCGCTGCAGGAGACGCGCACACTGCAGTCGCGGCGGGACGAGAAATGCCCATCGCAGTCATCATCGGGAATAAGGTAGCCATTAAAAGCACACCTAAGCCAGTTGCAGAGCTGACCGCCAGTGACATCAAACAAGCGACAATGTAGGCTGCAACCAACAACACATAGGGCGACTTGATCACCGACAACGGCTTAGAGAACTGCTTCACCACCACGTTGTTGGCACCAATATGCGACATATAGGCCGCAAAACCACACAGCAACATGATTTGCATCCCGAGGCCGCCACCACGGTATTGCAGCATGTATTTCACATATTCCAGCGAATCAGTAAAAAGATTGCCCGTCGACGTTAATTTAGCCGGCAGAACACTGTGCCCTAATATCCCTGTGATGATCAGTAATATAATCCCTGCGGTCAGCAAAGTGCTTGCAGGACGATAACCTTTGACAATAAAGTAACCCACAGCCACGGTTACAACTAGCCCAATGAGAAGTTCTAGCATAATTCACTCCGTCAGATGGTAAAGATAAAAGAATTGGATGGAATTTACTCAGCTCACTGTACTAAAACCCTGCCTGTAGCACGACAACAACCAAGCCCTGACTTGATTTAAGACAAATAAAAAGCCGCCTATCAATGAAAGGCGGCTTGGTGATCACAATTTGTAACGATTAAATCATTGCTTAGCGACCAGATCAAAACGATCAGCGTTCATCACCTTCACCCACGCTGCAACAAAATCGTGCACAAACTTGGTTTGGTTATCATCTTGCGCGTAGAACTCTGCATAGGCGCGTAAAATGGCGTTAGAGCCAAACACTAAGTCGACGCGGCTCGCCGTCCACTTCATTGCCCCCGAGTTACGCTCAATGATCTCATAGCGGTTACGGCCGACAGGTTTCCACTGATACGCCATGTCCGTCAGGTTGACGAAAAAGTCATGACTCAGCTCACCGACCCGATCGGTAAATACGCCTTCCGGGGCACTACCATAGTTGGTGCCAAGCACACGCATACCACCCAGTAGTACTGTCATTTCAGGTGCGGTGAGTCCCATCAATTGGGCGCGATCAAGCAAGAGCTCTTCGGGCTGAACGTTGTAATCTTTTTTCAGCCAATTACGGAACCCATCTGCGACCGGCTCTAGTACTTCGAATGAATCCACATCAGTGTGCTCAAGCGTGGCATCACCACGGCCGGGCGCAAAGGAGACGTCGACAGGGACGCCAGCCGCTTTTGCCGCTTCTTCGATGCCTTGGTTGCCTGCCAGCACGATGGTATCGGCCAAACTAATCTGGTGTTTCTGAGCAATATTACTCAGCACGTTGACTACCTTCGCCAGACGCTCCGGCTCGTTCCCCTGCCAGTCTTTTTGCGGTGCTAGGCGAATCCGCGCGCCGTTCGCCCCACCCCGCTTATCGGATTGGCGATAAGTCCGTGCGCTATCCCATGCGGTGGTCACTTTCTCTGCCAACGTCAGGTCACTATTGGCAATATCTGCTTTTACCGCTGCCACGTCATAATCGGTACGTCCTGCAGGCACGGGATCTTGCCAAATCAAATCCTCACTCGGCACATCTGGGCCGATGTAACGTGACTTGGGCCCCATATCACGGTGCGTTAATTTAAACCAGGCTTTGGCAAAGACGTCTGCCAGGTAGTCAGGGTCTTGATAAAAGCGTTCAGAGATTTTGCGATAGGCCGGGTCCATTTTGAGTGCCATATCGGCATCGGTCATGATGGGGTTACGACGAATCGAGGGGTCTTCAACATCAACAGGTTTATCTTCTTCTTTGATGTCGATAGGCTCCCACTGCCAGGCACCCGCAGGGCTTTTCTTCAATTCCCACTCATAGTTAAACAGGAGATAAAAGTAGCCGTTATCCCATTGCGTGGGATGGGTAGTCCAAGCCCCTTCAATGCCACTGGTGACCGTATCGCGACCAATGCCACGCGCTTGGTGGTTGTTCCAGCCTAAGCCTTGCTCATCAACGTCGGCCGCTTCAGGCTCAGGTCCTAATACGCTCGCATCGCCATTGCCGTGACATTTACCCACGGTATGGCCACCGGCAGTTAGCGCGACGGTTTCTTCATCGTTCATCGCCATGCGCTCAAACGTGACACGCATATCATGGGCAGTTTTGAGCGGATCTGGGTTGCCATCTACCCCTTCAGGGTTAACATAAATCAGCCCCATCATCACTGCGGCAAGTGGATTTTCGAGATCGCGTGCGCCAGAGTAACGGCTGTTCTCTGCATCACTTGGGGCCAACCATTCTTTTTCTGCGCCCCAATAAGTATCCTTCTCTGGATGCCAAATGTCTTCACGCCCAAACGCAAACCCATAGGTTTTTAGCCCCATCGATTCATACGCCAGCGTGCCCGCGAGCAAGATCAAATCTGCCCAACTAATTTTGTTGCCGTATTTTTTCTTAATCGGCCATAGAAGGCGACGGGCCTTATCGAGGTTGGCGTTATCCGGCCATGAGTTCAAAGGTGCAAAACGCTGGTTACCTGTTGCGCCGCCACCGCGACCGTCAGCAATGCGATAGCTCCCTGCCGAGTGCCATGCCATGCGGATCATCAATCCGCCGTAATGTCCCCAATCTGCAGGCCACCAAGACTGACTGTCGGTAAGTAGCGACTTAACGTCATTTTTAAGTGCGTCAATATCGAGGGTTTTTAGGGCTGACGGGTAATCAAAATCGTTATCAAACGGCGTTGATTTTGTGTCGTGCTGATGAAGAATGTCGAGGTTAAGTGCATTGGGCCACCAGGTTTTGTGTGCCATCTCTTCCGATGTTGCGCCACCATGCATCACGGGGCATTGACCGCCCGACGTTGAGCGTTGCTGAGACATTGCTTTCTCCTTATGTTTTATCCATCAGTGCGAACGCTAAAACACCTGACTAGGCCGCACTGACGCTATCATTAGTTATTGCTAACTAAACATGAGTAACGTTAATAGACAATCACACAAAGCGCTAATCTGTTATGCCAATAATGTTAATAGCCAATAACTTATGAGCTGATGAGAGACGCGCTAACTCACATTCACCATACCCATTCGCGATTTTGAAGCACCACACGATAACCATCCAGATCTTCAAAGGTGCAGCCGTCTTTATCCCAATAACTGTTATAACTCGAAACCGGTGTAAATCCGGCCGCTTCGATTTTTTTGCACGCGGCTTGCCATGCCGAGTGATCCGGCAAATAAAAAACCAATAAATTCTCTTGTGAGGGGGCTGGTCCAACATGGGTGCCGCGGTGGTGGGTAAACTCAAGGTGATAATTGTGATGCGGATGACCGATAATGGCACCATCAAAGTCATTGTGGCCAGAGAAGGTCCCGAGCAACTCAAAACCTAATCCTTCACAATACATATTCGTAATATCGGCTAAGTTATCAGTTGGCCGCGCAACCCGCATCACGGTATGTTTATCAATCATTATGTTGGCTCCTTTGGCTTAAAACGCCCGACCACTTGGCCAGGCGTTGCAAACAGATGCGGCGCATGTTGATGATGCATGTCACCAATTTGTACATTCAGGCAAAATTCACATCCAAGCCCTCAACCGAGGTACGCCCCACCTGCACCCTTGTTCTTCGTATCCTTTTGCGTATTAGGCGATAAAAATCTGCCCCAACACGTAACCGAACGCACAGGCGCTCACCACACCAATTAAACCAACCGCCATGAATGAATGGTTGAAGTACCATTTACCGATTTTGGTGGTGCCAGATGCATCGAAATTCACGGTCGCAATATCAGAAGGATAGTTGGGGATAAAGAAGTACCCATACACCGCCGGCATAATACCGATAAGCAGTGCAGGGTCGAGCCCTAATCCAAGACCTACCGGCAACATCATCCGTGCGGTGGCAGCTTGTGAATTAACAACTACTGACACGATAAACAAGGCCAGAGCAAAAGACCATGGATACTGAGTGACCATATCCACAATTCCAGACTTAAACTGCGGCATCGCGTATTGGAAATAAGTATCTGACATCCAGGCAATCCCAAAAATAGCAATAGCCGCTACCATCCCAGATTTAAACACCACGCCATTGGGCACATTGCGCGGATCGGTTTGTGTCGCCAGTAGGATGATGCCGCCAAAGCAGAGCATCATCATTTGAATGACGACTGACATGCTGATGGCCTTACTCTCCCCTGCCACTGTGCGAATTTCTGGCCACATAGCGATAATCACAATGGTAACGATGGCACTAATGAACAATAACACCGCATTGCGCGCGGAACGGGGTAATACCTCATCTAACGAGGTCGCGGTGGTATTTTCGATACGCTCACGCCATTTCGGGTCTTGTAAGCGCGCTTGGTAATCCGGATCGTCATCCAGCTCTTTGCCGCGGCGCAAGCTGTACAGAGACATCAGCAAGGTACCAAACAAGGTGGCGGGTACGGTGACCAACAAAATCGAGACTAACGTAATGTCATGTTGAATATCGGCAAGCTGGGCAAGGTAATACACCACCGCAGCGGAGATAGGTGACGCCGTAATCGCGATTTGAGAAGCAACCGACGCTGCGGCCATGGGGCGCTCCGGACGAATACCATTTTTCAGCGCGACATCACCGATAATCGGCATAATGGAATACACCGCGTGACCGGTACCAAGCATAAAGGTCATGGCATAGGTGACAAACGGCGCAATCAAAGTGACGCGTTTTGGATTTTTACGCAATAATCGCTCGGCCACTTGCAGCATATACTTAAGGCCACCAGCCGCTTCTAAGATAGAGGCACAGGTGACGACCGCAAGAATAATCAGCATCACGGTTACGGGCGGTGACGTTGGCGGCATCTGGAAGATAAACACTTCTATGACCAAGCCGATTCCCGAGACCACGCCCAGCCCAATGCCCCCGTATCGGGAGCCGATATACAGCATTAGCAGTAAGAACAAGAACTCTAAATACAACATACCTTCACCTCTCTACCCGATTACGCAGGCTRTTTTTGTTATCGCGTTTAATCTAAAACTTGTGTCATGCCCGCCAAATGGTGCCAATAGCCATTGCAATCGTGGTTGAGCGGTTGCGGCTGGGTGCCTGCTTGGTTAGCACGGAATTTGTCTACCCATTGCAAGGTGTCAAGCGACAGTGGGCTTAACCGCACCACGTCCACCAGCCCTTGCATCGACGGTAAATCGTTAACGAGATTGGCGCATTGCCCGGACTGGGTTTGAATGCCGTTCAGCACAAATACCGCTTGACCCTCTTGGGATTCCGTTAACCGTCCATTGGGGTATTTTAGGCAGCACAGCTCGCAGTCATCTTTGGCACGGTTTTCTGAGCGCGCGGTAAAACAGCGTGCCGAATAAGCCAGTGGCAAGTAACCATAGCCAGTGACCTCCACCTCAAACTGGTCGCGAATACCCAGTGCATCACAGCCGTTCAACATATTCACCAACCAATCGCGCGAAAGCTCCACCGGCATCACCCAGCGTGTCATGCCAAGGTCAACAAATTGCTTTAATGTTTGCGGGTTATAGCAATTGATGGCCGCCCCCACCACAAAGGGCTGCCGACGCTCGCTTAAAAATTGCATCGCGCTCACGTCATTCGCTTCAATGCGAATATCATCATTATCACAGTAGCGTTTTAGCATGGTCAGCTCTGAGGGCGCTTCAATCAGCGCCATGGTCGAGAGCACCACTTGTTTACCAGACTCAGCCAGCTCACGCGCGAGCCCGATCCAGTCTTTGGTTTTCAGCTCTCGCCGCTTAGCACAGACGGTTTCGCCGAGATAAATCACATCGGCTTGGCTGTCTGCCGCCGCTTGATAAAAGGCTTCAACCTCAGCCTTGGGCCAGTAATACAGGATTGGCCCGAGAGAAAATTGCATCATAATTCCTTATTGCCACTTGCGATGGTAAGCACCCAAACTGGTTTGCACCCCTTCAGAAAGGCTATCGAGCGAATGCGCCCAATCCGGTGCAATATCAAACGCATCAGGGTTTGCGACACAGCGATCAATCGCTTGACGCCATACCCGTGCAACTTGCTCCACATATGCAGGGCTGCGCTGACGACCTTCGATTTTGACCGATTTGATCCCGGCGCGATAAAGCTCAGGCAGGACACTTAAGGTGTTCAAACTGGTGGGCTCTTCCAGTGCGTGATAGCGGTTGCCGTCGACACAGAAACGACCTTTGCAGAGGGTGGGATACCCCGCTTTTTCGTCGGCTTGATACCGATCAATCAAGACACCATTTAAGCGCGACTCCAGCCCTTGCTCAGTATTTTGCCAGCGCACGAATGCCGCCGGTGAGCAAGCGCCCACGGTATTGGGCGACTGGCCGGTAAGATAAGACGATAAATAGCAGCGCCCTTCGGCCATAATGCACAGGCTGCCGAAGGCAAATACCTCTAAGTCAACATCGGTATCGCGTGCTAGTTGTTTAACCTGATGAATAGACAGCACCCGCGGCAATACCACTCGCTTAACGCCATATTGCTGCTGATAGAAACGGATCGCCCCAGCGTTAGTGGCGGATGCTTGAACAGAAAGGTGTATATCCAAATCGGGATAGGTGTTGGCGGCGTAATCTAAACAGGCCATATCAGCAAGGATCAGTGCATCAGCGCCATTTCCGGCGGCGCTATCAATCGCATATTGCCAGCGGCGCCAACCATCGGGGTGAGCAAAGGTGTTAATGGCAACGTGCAAGTCTTTGCCGTGGTCATGCACATACTGACTGGCACGCTGCAATTTGCTGTCGGTGAAGTTCAGCCCAGCAAAATGGCGCGCATTGGTATCATCTTTTAAGCCGACATACACCGCATCGGCGCCATGTTCGATCGCTTTTTTAACCGCCGGAATATTGCCCGCCGGACAAAGGAGCTCCATAACATTGCATTCCATTTTATGATTGTCCGGCTAAGATAAGGGCGTTGCCAATGTGGGGGGTTGATATGTATCAAGCTCACTTCCCCATGAGGATAAAAATCGCGATAAATGACGCTGTTGCCACAAAAATCCTCCTCATTTTTGACTCGGATCCAATGGCAGCGCCTCCAACCTCGCTACTCTAGTGGCACTCAACCATTGGCACCAAAGGAAAGCCAAATGCTCGTTAACCCAATCACACAACAACCCCTTGCTCTGCCACTGCCTCAGCCCAATCTGATTACACCAGGCCTAAAAGCGATCACTCAGTTACCACAAGGGCTACAGGCCCAGGTGTTGACTAAATTGATGAATACCGCTTTTGCCGTGCCGCTGGCGGAGGAAGAGTTCGACTTTCTTGCTGGCCGTACCATTCGCATTGGTTTGCGCGATCTCAACGCCAATTGGTTCGTGTCACTGAACGAAAGCAACCAATTATTAGTGGGTTTATCGGGGGAAGAAGACGCCAGTATCGAGGGAGATTGGTTAGCGTTTTTGAAAATGGCGACTCACTATTGCGATCCGGATACGCTGTTTTTCCAGCGCCAACTCAGTATCAGTGGTGATACCGAACTCGGGCTGCATGTGAAAAACCTGCTTGATAGCCTCGAAATCGACACCCTACCCAAACCACTGGCACGCTCACTGACGTTAAGCCATCACTACCTCACTAAACTCGCGTTGTAGTGCACAAGCGGCTGGGGTTGCAGACGCCCAGTCGCCTATTATATAGTTTTGTTTCCTTTCTTTAGCGGAGTCTGTGCCAATGAACAACTAACACTCATTACACCGTTTTTATATTCGGTATCTTGGGGTTAGTCGGTATTCATGGTCACTGGGCTTACGTTTTCTCTATTGCCAAACTGTCTCTACGCAGGTTTTCTGTGTAGCACATACCGCCTCCCCTTTGTGTTGCTATACATAAAGGAGGCCTTATGCCTTACCTTATTACACATGATCTCAGCGTGACGCTGCCCGATGGGCGAGTATTGTTTGAACCTGTCTCTATCACCTTTGAGCACGGCCCCATTGGCCTTGTGGGAGACAATGGCACCGGTAAGTCACTACTCCTAGCACTGTTGGCAGGTCATACGTTGCCATCCGCGCAAGGAACTCATTATTCAGGCCATGTACAGCGCGATGGCGATATTGCTTACCTATCACAGCATACTACCGCCCCAAAGACACAAACATTGGCTGAAGTACTTGGCATCAGCGAAAAGCTTCATGCGTTGGCGGCCATTGAGGCTGGAAGCGTCGACCCAACACATTATGAGCAAGTAAATGATGACTGGGATATCGCCGAACGCTATCAAGCAACACTGACCCAGTTAGGTATTGATGCCTCTTTGTCAGCACCTTTGCATGTGCTTAGCGGTGGCCAATTGACCTTGTTGAGTTTGTATCGCGTCTTTCACTCCCAGGCACATATCGTATTGCTCGATGAACCGAGTAATCATCTAGATCGCACCGCACGTTATAAGCTCGTAAGCTGGATCGAAAGCTATCCTGGCTTAGTGATCACAGTGAGTCACGACCAACAGTTACTTCGCCACATGCGGGCTATCTATGCTTTAACACCACAAGGTATCGCAAAATACACGGGCAACTATGACGACTTCATTCGCACACAACGGCAAGAACAGGAAGCACTCATCGCGAAACGCACGCACCTGAATCAACAGTATAAACAGGTGTTACGTCAACAGCAGCAAAGCGCTGAAAAGGCACAGAAGCGCGAAGCAAAAGGCAAACAGTTACGTAAGAAGTCAAGTCAGGCAAAGTTGATCCTAGATGGTCAAAAAGAAAGTGCGCAAGACGCTAAGTCTCGAGCGAAAACACAATTTTCTCAGCAACTTAAACGTTACCAAAAGCAACTTGACGCGCTGGATACGCAGCTTCCGGAAAACAAACCAACGCTGTATATGCATCACTCAGAGCCAATGAAACGGCGACGGCTTATAAAAGCCACCCAGTGTCAGTTGCCATTCGGACACACTGAACCGCTTGATTGGTCTGTCTACGCGGGGGAGCATTGGCTACTAACAGGGAGAAACGGTGCAGGAAAATCCACGTTACTGCGGACATTAATGGGTCATCACGCGCCTGTCAGCGGCTCAATCGACGTTGTCGGTGACTGTGTGTATCTAGATCAACACTTCTCACTACTGGACCCCAAACAAACACTGCTATCTTGTTTGCGCCATCATAGCGACTTGTCAGAGTCGGATGCTCGAACCTGCCTTGCTAGCTTAGGGTTACGTGGCGATCGCGTTTATCAAACGGTTGATAGTTTAAGCGGTGGCGAGAAGATGAAAGTAGCTATGTTAGCGGTAGCCCACCAGCACGCCCAGCCACTATTATTGTTGGATGAGCCAGACAATCATCTCGACATCTCAGCCAAACACGCACTGGTCGACGCGCTTAATCATTATCAAGGTGCCTATATATTGGTCAGCCATGATGATGCCTTTACTGATGCGCTGCATCTGACCCATCAATGGGAGCTTGGATATCATGCTGCCAACAGCTTGCCAAGTGATCGATAAAGTGGCGCACGACAGGCTGTTGATAACTACGCGATAAATAGACCGCCCACAGTGCACTGGGCGGTAAGCGGTAATCGGTCAGCAAAGGTATTAATTCCCCCTGCTCCACATAGGGATTGGCTAAATCACATGGCACACGGACAATCCCTTTTCCCATTCGCGCCGCATTGACCAAGGTGCCTAAGTCGTTGGCGTGAATCGGCCCACTCACTCTTATCTCTTCTCGGCGACTGTCTTTAATAAACTGCCAATGATCACCGCTGACATGAATTAAGCACGGGTGATCACTGAGATCGCTCGGGTGATTAGGCTGCGACACGTGGGCTATATATGCCGGTGATGCACACACTATAGAATCGATGGCCATGAGTTTGCGGGCAATTAAATGTTCATCTGGCTGAGGTGTGAAGCGCAGCGCAATATCGACCCGCTCATCCACTAAGGGCGTAAATTGGTCGGAGGCAATCACTTCAATGACGACCTCTGGATGCGCATCGGTAAATTGCGTTACTGGCGCAACAAGGATCCCTTGCGCTAACCCGATTGGCGCAGCGACTCGAATGCGACCGGTTAAGGCGCCCTGTAATCGTCCAGTCGTCAACGTTAACGCCGCCGCTTCGTCCAAAATACGCTGGCAATGACCATAGGCTTGCTCACCGGCATAAGTTAAGCTGACTTTACGCGTTGTCCGATGCAACAGACGCTGCGCAAGCCATTGCTCGACCTCTTGCACATGTCTTGAAACCTGCAAACGCGTTAGCCCAAGTTGTTCGGCAGCCCGCGTAAAGCTTTTGCAATTGGCCACTTCTACAAAACTACGTATTGCCGTTAGCCTATCCATATTGTCTCTTTAATTGATACAAAATGTATCTATTATGATTGTTTATCCAATAAATGAAAGCTAATAAGCTACATCCATCCAAGCAATCACAGCATGAGGAAGACAATATGAAAATCGCAATTATTGGTGCAACAGGTTGGATCGGTAGCCAAATCGTCGAAGAAGCGCGTCATCGTGGGCATGAGGTTATCGCTCTTGTTCGTCAGCCAGAAAAAGTGACCCGCGACGATGTCGAGGTACGTCAATTCGACTTGCTGAATAACCATCACTCTGTACAACAGGCCGTTGCTGACGCTGATGCAGTCATTGCCGCCGTGGGCGGGCGCGCTGCAGGCAACCATGAGATGGTGGCAAACAGCGCCAAGCGCTTAATTGACGAGTTACCCGCCGCTAACGTCAACCGTTTACTCTGGGTCGGCGGTGCTGGCTCACTAGAAGTTTCACCGGGTATCGAGCTGGT
This sequence comes from Salinivibrio sp. MA440, assembly GCF_001996265.1. NCBI lineage: Bacteria > Pseudomonadati > Pseudomonadota > Gammaproteobacteria > Vibrionales > Vibrionaceae > Salinivibrio > Salinivibrio sp. MA440. The sequence goes on along the minus strand of NZ_MUFI01000050.1, from coordinate 14,108 downwards.
CAGCCTGCCCGGCTTCCCTGACGCTTATAAAGCAGAAGCGCTCGCTCAAGGCGACGCTTTGAAGGTATTCCGTGAGCACGCCCATACCCTAGATTGGACGTTCGTCAGCCCTGCCGCAGAGATTTTCCCGGGCGACAAAATAGGCCGCTATCGCGTTGGCGCGGATACCTTGCTTACCGATGACCATGGTGACAGCAAAATCAGCGTTGCTGACTATGCTATCGCGATGATCGACGAACTGGAAAGTGGCGCCCACCGTCGCCAACGTATCGGTGTGGCTTACTAATCCAAGCTCATTGTCCAGCGTGCTCACCCGCCAACCAAGCTTGCGTGAGTGAGACCGTCTGGGCATCAAAATCAATACAGGCTTGAGCCCCCAAAGGTATGGTTAACATCGGATGCGTATGGCAACTGTCAAAACCATCAACCACAGCGAGCGGCTGGCCATCGAGTATTTCTTCAAGAACATCATAGGTTGAACGTCCCGTTCCTTTGTCATCAAACAGCTCGTGTTTACCAAGTAACACCGCACCTACCGTATCAAACACTCCGGCCAGTTTTAGGTGTGCGAGTGAGCGCTCAACCGTGGCAATATCCAACAAAGAGTCCTCAATCAGCAGAATATCGCCTGTTTCAATCGCTGGCATATAAGGCGTTCCCCAAATCCCATTCAGCGTATTGAGATTGCCACCGATAATACGCCCATTTACCTGACCTTTACCCATAAATTGCCATGCATTCTCATAGGTCAGTTTTGCCTCTGTCTGTTCACCCCAATCAATCATGACATCCGTCCATTGGGCAGGCATCTTATAGGTCATCGGCAGCGTTACATTCTCAGTTGTTACGGCTCGAAACGCGTCAAAGGTTTCATCGACCAATGGCGGGAACTCCCCTAAAGACGCCACTAAGGCTGGTCCATAAAAGGTGATTAATCCCGTTTTGGCATAGATACCGAGCAGTAAAGCAGTGAGGTCCGAATAACCCACGATAATCTTAGGATCATCAACCAAAGTGGCATAATCGATATAGGGAAGCAAAGCATTGCTGTTCATTCCACCAATCGTGGACATGATGCAGCGCACATTCGGATCACGAATCAACTGGTTGAGCTCTTCCGCACGCGCCTTGATCGAGGCTGAGCGATAGTGATCCGATTGCCCTGTCAATGCCCCCGCCTTAAGGTCAAAGCCTTGTGCTTTGACATAGCCCATCGCGCGTTCAAACCTTTGCGGAGCAAATACGGTGGCAGGTGATGATGGCGAGAAAAAGCCCATTGTCTCGCCTTTTTTAAGAGGTGGTGGCAGTAACATGTTGTCTTCCTTGATATTTAATACATCTACGATTAAATCAAACAGTAGAGACAATCACAATCCTTCGATAAAACCGCAGCAGTCAAACTGTCATCGTTCGGGTGCGATACCACTTAACGGTGACAGGTGCGAGCTCTTTTAACGCGTTACGCACCATGATGAACGGCACTTTGATGAAGTAGAACGACATCAATACCATCATCATAGGGTCCGCATAAACCGCATAATCCGACCAAGGTGAATGCGCCACTAACCAAGCACCTAAAAAGCCTAAGGTGACTGCGAGACTTAATAAGGTGTCCATTTGCCACTGGCGCGATTCCGCCTCCACCAACTGGCTTTGCCCTGCTTGATTTTTACGCGCAATCATCCACCATCCGTAACCGCAACCCACCACGTTGACGATACCAAATAACACCGCCAATGACGGATTAACCGCACGTCCGCCCTCGACCAAGGATGATACCGCTTCGTAAAGGGAATAACTTACCAACAGCATAATCACGGCGCCTTTAATGGCGACAACAAGCGGAGTAAGCAGTGCACGTGTGATCGGCCGCGCGTAACGCGAGTGGATATACCATGACGCGCCCAGTGACAACAAAGTTAACACTAGGCTAATCAACGAGTAGATACCGTCGAACATAATCACTAAAGAGCCAGCAAACCACCCTACGGCCAGGCCGGTGATGGCAAACCCTAATGCTAAAAGGGCTGAAAACACTAAGACTGACTTTTCATTGATCACGTTTTGAGGAGACATAAAACACCAAAAGTAGAAAACACGCACACATTCTTGGTGCTACTGCGCCGCTTTACAAATGCGAACTTGCTGGCGTTTTCATCATCCCGTTAGGTGGAAAATGAAACGCATTTGATTTCAATAATTTATAACACAAATCAGCTGTCAGCATTTCTGACACTCAGTGTCCCAAACACATTTTAGTTATGAGATAGCGCAAAATCGCATTTTGCTCTTATATAACTATTGCGCATACTAAACGCACATTTATATTCTTTATGGACTAAGAAGATGAGGAAAGGTATTTTGCTTGCTGCCATTACCTTGCAGCTTTTTCTCGCAGTGACCAGCACGGGATGGTGGCAGTTTGCTGCGGCACTCAGTGCTTTTTTATTGGTCGCGGTACTCCGTTTGCCTCAGGACACACCGCACGAGTGATCCTGAAGCAAAACCGGACAACTAAGCAGCAAAGAGCAGCCAAGCAAGCGACGAGCAAGAGATAATCACCCATAGCGCAATGCCAAAAAACAGGGGCTTGGGGCCTGCGGCACGTAGCTGGGCGATAGAGATACTGCAGCCTATCAAGAACAAGCACACCACCAACACTTGCTTAGCCACCGCGAAAATCACATCGTAAATCGGTTGTGCTTGCACAAACACATCACTGATGCCGATAGCTAAGCAATAAAAGACAATAAAAAATGGAATAGTTATTTTTTTGGCGTGACTACGAAACATCAGTGCACTGACAAAGGCGACAGGCACAATCCATAATGCACGTGCAAGCTTGAGTGTCGTGGCGGTGGTTAATGCTTGCTCACCATAGGCAGACGCCGCCCCCACCACCGATGATGTATCGTGAATCGCGATCGCCGCCCAAGTCCCAAAGGTATGCTGATCAAGCCCTAACGCATGCCCAATCATCGGAAATACAAACAGCGCTAGCGAGTTCAGTACAAACACGGTGCCCAGCGCGAGGCCAATTTGTTCATCATCGGCATTGATGGCGGGCGAGACGGCCGCGATGGCACTGCCGCCACAAATAGCTGTTCCCGAGGCAATTAAATGACCCGTTTTTCGATCCAACCCGATCAGCTTGGCCAGTATCGTGCCAAACACCAGAGTGCCCGTAATGGTGGCAATAATCAGCCCTATCCCGTCGCCGGTAACCGCCAACGCCTCTTGCAAAGGAATACCAAACCCCAGTCCAACGATAGAGTACGCGAGGAGCTTTTTAGTGATCTTAGTGAGCGGTAATCCGCTGGGTACCCCGCCCAAAGACGTAAGTAAAAAACCGAGTACTAAAGCGATGGGCGAAGTGACCCAGGGGGTTAAGCACGCGAGGACCGCGAGAGAAAAAGGCAGATAACGAAGATAGGCAGTCATAATTAGGCTCGATGACAATAAGTGGGCTAGATGAAAATAAGTAGGCTCGATGACAATCAGCCGGGTTGATGAAATCAAGTGCAAGCATTCTAGCGCTATGTGTGCGCTCAGAAAATCTTAAACTTTTTCGAGTCAGTTAAAAACGCCCGAAAAAGCAGCCTAAGACAATGATATAAATCACTTTTAATAGACGATTTAGAAATTAAACAAGATCTAGAAATCAAACAAATAGTTAGTAATGCTATCGTTCAGCCATTGGATCCCAGGGTGTTCGGCCATACCAGACGCCGTAAACAGGCAATAGTCTTCTTGCGTGAGGCCGTAAGTATGCTTGATCACAGCCAAGCGCTGCTCGCGGAGGTGTTTGCGGATCAGCGGCTCAGGTAGCACGCCCCATGCCTCTTCTTGCAAAATGGTATTGAGCATATACTCAAAGCTAGAAAAGCCAATATAGCGGCGTGAGAAGGGTTGAAGCTCGGGATTGTCTTTTTCGTTGAGGTAGACCATTACCGCTTGCATGGCGTTACGTAGTTGATCATCACTGACCCGACGTAGTCGACTCAACGGATGCTCACTGTTACATACAGACATCATGCGAATTTTACCCAGCGGTTGGTAGTTGATACGAGGGTCGTCAATACGCTCGTAATCGACCCCAAACGCAAAGTCGACTTGTTGGGTTTCAACCAAGTTGGCCAAATCACCGCTCGAGGCCAGCACAAGGTTAAAGGAGGTCGCGGTAAAGCGCTTGTTAAGCTGATGGGCCCAATCCTGCCAAAGTTGATCGGGAATGGCATCATCACGCGCGATCCATACCTCGGCATTAAATCCCGCGTTCGCTTGCTCGCAAGTACGGCGAATACGCGCCGCCGTGACCGATATGCTCTCAAAATCTTTGTACACAGCTTTGCCGATTTCCGACAGTGTTAGACGGTTACCGGTGCGATAGAACAACTCGGCGTTAAGTGATTGTTCTAGCGCTTTAATCGCCATACTTAAACGTGAGCGATTCACATCCAGTTGACGTGCTGCCTCAGACACTGATCCGGTGTCTGCCACTGCACAAAACGCATCAATTTGGGTTAGATTCATGCCGCCCTCCTCGCGCTATCCTACCGGAGCACGGCAAAGACACAAGCAATAAAGGCGTTAGCATTTGTGTGCGACACCTCGTATAGTTACTTGCTCAACCCATTAAAAGCACTGACTTTTTTGGTTAACTCCTTCATGCGTTGATCAAAGCTGGTCACTGCTTGTTCACTTTGTTCAAATACCTCTTGGGTGCGACTTCCCTGCTGCGCTAACTCTTCAATACTTTGATTAATCTCATTCACGGCGCTGCTTTGTCGATTAGCACCATCAGCGATCCGCGCATTGTGCTCAAATAATTTTTGTAGGTTGCTATCCAAGGTGTCCATATTCGCAACCGCTTTTTGGTGAGTATCAAGACTATTCTGACTATCTTGGCTCACTTGATTAATTTGTCCGGTTACATTGTCGGATGCAGCACGAAGCTGATTGATGATTTCTTGGATCTCACTGGTCGACTCACCGGTACGTTGTGACAGCGAGCGCACTTCATCAGCAACCACCGCAAAGCCGCGGCCATGTTCCCCCGCGCGTGCGGCTTCTATCGCCGCGTTAAGTGCCAGTAAATTGGTTTGTTCGGAAATGGCACTAATCACTTCAAGCACTCGAAGAATATTCTCAATATGGTGATTGAGCTCATCCAAGCTAGTTTGGCTCGAGGTCATGTTTTCACCCAGTTGCTCAATATGCCGCAAACTGGTATGCATACCACTTAAGGCCTCTTTAAGCGCCGCATTCCCAGCCTGAGACAGCTCGCCGGCGTGATTGGCCGAATCCGTCACCTCAGTGGTAATTTCAGTAATATCTTGGCTGGCCGCAGAGATAGTTTGCAGCGATTGTTGCTGCACCATCCCTGCCTGATTCACTTCGTGGGCTTGTTGTTTTAGTACCCCAAATGCGGATTGCGACTCGTCAACGGTATGGTTCACTGCCTGCAATGCGTCACGAATACGCGCTAATAGACCGTTAATTTTATTGGCAAGACGTCCGACTTCGGCCTGATCTTTTACTGATATCTGATGACCCAAATCGAGTTTATTGGCAATTTCATCGACTTCAGTTGAGAGTTGCTTGATCGGTTGGGTCAAATTACTGATCACCCAGTGCGTGACAAGCAACGCAATGGCAATAAACACCAAGGTTACTAACAAAGACTGGATAAACTGATTCAAGATGGGTTCCGTTATTTGTGCTTTAGGGATTTCAACCACCACAAAGCGATCTAAGTCTGCTAGCCAGTAAGATCCAACAAAAAATGCTTTATCATCAATAGTTACTTCGCTAATAACCGGTTTATTGGCTCCTTTCGTCACCGCTTGCTGAAAGCGATTGGCGTTGTCTGCATTCAGTGCGGAGTCCGTTGGTGCCACCTCTACGCTGCCGTCGCGCGCGGCTAACATCGCACGCCCTTGCTCTCCAATGCGAAAACCCTGCACGAGATTAACCAAACTGCTGACATTAAAGCCGACACCCGCCACCACATAAGGCTGACCGGTAGCAGCGTTGACAGGGACACTCCGATAATTAATAAAAATCACATACTCGCTGTTATTCACATCGCGATTCATATTCAGCTCATAAGGTTGATTTTTATTCAAAAAATTGGGGTAGAAATCACGATAAGGGTAGGTCTGCATCGAGCTGCTCCGATGCTCACCATCATAGGTAAAAATATACTTGCCTTGCTCTGTGTCTATCGTCGCAAACGCATTATCTGCACCAAGACGCGTTTTCGCGTTGGAAAGTGCCTGATGAATTGGCGCGAGATTAGATAAGTCTCCGCCATTATCCACCCAATCGATTAGCCCCGAATGGTGAGCAAGAAAGTTAGAGCCCGTAATTGCTGGCTGCAGTTCATTACTGATCTCAAATGCCAACCCACGTAACTGACTAGGCAGAATGATATTTTTTAAATCATCAAGCTGTTTGTTTGCTGATAACATCGCTTGTTGCACCATCGCAATCAGCGTGCTGAGCACTAAAATGGTGGAGAGAACGATATAAATCCGCTTTCTGATTGAAAGAGTTTGCCAACGCATACACTGTCCCTTTTTATTATCACTACTAACCAACATATCAATATTAGTCAGCAATCTAGACAGCGGTGCCGATTATGATAGAAAAAATAGAATATATCGCTTAATGAGCGTATGAGGCTTCTTTTTAACTAGTTTATGGGAGAAAATGGAGCAATAAGGAACGATAAAAGCGAATAAGAAGCACAATTAATGGCCTAACAACATCATGGCAATACAGCTGATTTGTTGCTTAATATGAATGAGTGCTTCGATAAAACAGAAATGGAACTTGGAAGGGATGTGACATGATGATGTCACAGGCTATGAGTGCTATGGTGCCCCGGGCCGGACTTGAACCGGCACAACGCGAACGTCGAGGGATTTTAAATCCCTTGTGTCTACCAATTCCACCACCGGGGCGCACCTCATAGACGCGGTTTAATTTAATGATTTGCCAATATAAATCAATCTTTTTTTTCTTGTGCCGTGTCAAGTGTAGACAATTCACCCAAGCCGGTTAAATTTCACTCACTTTACGTTTAACTTAGCCAATACATCTTTGACATAGGGTGCTTTATGCTTCACATAAACATCTTGATCGCGCACTCCTTGGGCTAGTATTGCATGTTTGGTGTTTTCGTACTTAATCCGGACATCTGGGTTGTCGAGCAAGTGTTGCTTGTACGCGAGTTGGCGATGATACTCTTCACTGTCTTTTTCAATCACATGTGCATGTATCAAAAAACGTTCACCTTGATAAGTCACTGACGCATCTTTACGAGGACGGTGCGCTGGAAAAGGCTGATCACTGTGCTGATCTTGGAAGCCTAACGCGTAGAGGTGATCCACAGCGTTCTCGCGCTCTCCCGGATAATACAGAATCGATAAATCAATGATCCCTTTACCGCCAACTTTGGCAGACGTTGAACCAAAATGCAGCACATCAATGCGAGATGTAGAAATCTGGGTAGAGAGCGCTTGGGCTACGTCCAAATAGATTGGTCTCCATGGGAAGAAGTTGGCGTCGATTAATTGGTAAGGCTCGAGTGTGATCATAATGTACCTTAGCGAAGAAAGAAAAGCCGATGAACGCTTGTAACTTGGCACCGGAGCCTCACGAGTCACTGTGCCAAGCTACTCGCGTATAGTACCATCGGCTTTCGTACACGCAAGTCACCCCACTGTGCGCTATGTGCCTTCAGCCTAGGGCGAATTAGAACCGTATTGATTGCTGTCTAGTGCTGTTTATAAGGTGCAGAACACCCTGGTTCGCTGCATGGTAGTTCCCTTGAGCCGTTAGCTTTGGAATCCTGCCGCTTGCATCAAGACCCTAAATAACCAAGAAACAGCTCCGAGCGCAGCCACGCTTGCTACCCAGATGCCGACCAACCAAAGCCATCGCTGCCAAGTGGGTTTTGTGGTGTCAGCCATTAGTGATAAGCCTCATCGGGATTCACTTTGCCGCTAAATACGCGGTAACTCCAGTAGGTGTACATCAAAATAACAGGGATGATAAACACCGCGCCGACTAGCATAAACTGCAAGCTTTGTGGTGGTGACGCTGCTTGCCAAATCGTGATACTGGGCGGGATAATGTGTGGCCAAATGCTAATTCCTAGGCCAATAAATCCGAGTAAAGTAATACACAACGCCATTAAAAAAGGACGGTGATGGGCATGCTCAGGACGCGCACGCCATAACCGCAACAAACAAAAAGCGGTAAAAAGAGGAACCGGTGAGAGCGCAAAAAGGTTCGGCATACTAAACCAACGGTCTGCAATCCCCGGATACGCCAACGGTGTCCAAACACTTACTATCGCGATGCATAATGCCATCAGCGCCACTAATCGACGGCTCAGATGATACATACGCAGTTGTAGTTGGTGTTCAGTTTTCATGATGAGCCAAGTGGCACCCAACAGGCCATAAGCAATGACTAACCCAACACCACAGAAAATCGGAAACGGAGCCAGCCAATCGAGTCCGCCACCGGCAAAGGTGCGTCCCTCTACGGGGAAGCCTTCAATCACTGCACCCACGGTGACCCCTTGAAAGAAAGTGGCAAAAATAGACCCAGCCATAAAAGCGGTATCCCAAAAACCATGGTGCCCGGGTAATGCCTTGAAACGGAACTCAAACGCCACGCCGCGAAAAATGAGCGCCACCAGCATCAAGGTCAGCGGAATCGTCAATGCGTCAACAATGACCGCATACGCCAACGGGAAGGCACCAAATAGTGCGGCGCCTCCCAGAACCAGCCAGGTTTCATTACCATCCCACACGGGTGCTACACTATTCACCATCAAGTCGCGCTCTTCTCGATAACTGACAAACGGCATCAGAATCCCGATACCCAGATCAAACCCGTCCATCACGATGTACATCAAGGTAGCAAACACGATAATGCCAAACCAAATCATTGCTAAATCCATGTTTCCCCCTTACACACGGCCAGAGACAGTTAACGGTTCATGGGGCGTGTCATCATGTTGATCCGGGCCTAATTTAATTTGATGGATCATATAGATATACCCCAACCCAAAGACTAAGCCATACACAACAAAGAAGCTGATCAAGCTGATACTCATATGCAAATCACCGTGCGCAGAGACCGCATCCTGGGTGCGTAGCAGACCATGCACAACCCAAGGTTGGCGTCCGACCTCGGTGGTCACCCAGCCGGAAAGAATGGCGATTAGGCCTGCTGGCCCCATATAGAACGCGAAACGAAGCAATCCCTGATGTTCAAACAGGTGTCCTTTATAGCGCTGCCACGCCCCTAATATGCCAAGCGTGATCATCAATAGCCCTAAACCCACCATCAGGCGAAAAGCCCAGAAAACTACCGGGGAGTTAGGCCGGTCTTCAGTAGGAAATTCTTTTAGCGCAGGAATTTGCTCGGTCAAACTATGCTGTAAGATCAGACTGCCCAGATAGGGGATTTCCACTTTATAGTGGGTGGTTTCATCTTCCATATCCGGCAGGCCAAACAAAATGAGAGGCGTGGGTTCTCCATGACTGTTGTCCCAATGCCCTTCCATCGCTGCAATCTTAACGGGCTGATATTCCAAGGTATTCAAGCCGTGTAAATCTCCGATAAAGGCTTGAATGGGCGCGGTGAATAACAGCATCCACATCGACATCGAAAACATCCGCTTCACGGCTGGGCTGCGCTGCCCTTTGAGCAGGTGCCACGCCGCCGACGCGCCAACAAATAACGCACTGGATAAAAACGCCGCGACGACCATGTGCGCCAAGCGATAAGGAAAAGAGGGATTAAAGACCACCGCGAACCAATCCACAGGCACTACTTGACCATTAACCACTTCATGCCCTTGTGGGGTGTGCATCCAACTGTTGGAGGCTAAAATCCAGAAGGCAGAGATCACGGTCCCCAGCGCGACCATCGAGGTGGCAAAAAAGTGCAAACGATCGCCAACACGCTGCCAGCCAAATAGCATGACACCAAGAAAGCCGGCTTCGAGAAAGAAAGCCGTCAGCACCTCATAGGTCAGCAGTGGGCCGGTGATGCTGCCCGCAAATTCCGAGAAGCCACTCCAGTTCGTGCCAAATTGGTACGCCATGACCAACCCAGACACCACGCCCATCCCGAAATTTACTGCGAAGATTTTCGACCAGAAAAGGTAAAGCGTTTTATATTCACGCTCGCGCGTTTTAAGCCACAACCCCTCAAGCACCGCGAGATAGCAGGCGAGACCAATGGTAATCGCGGGGAAAATAATGTGAAAAGAAACCGTAAACGCAAATTGAATACGGGCCAACATAAATGCATCAAGACCAAACATACGTGAAGTCCACTTTAGTGATTAGACTAACGCGCATAGTAGAAGCCCACGATCAATGTGCCCATATACAGACGAATCAGATTAAACTATAACAGTCTACTTTATGCAGTGTTATAGTCTCAGTAAGTCAGCCGTCCCTATGGTGAAAACGTGTCTAAGTATCAACAGCTTAGTGAACAGATAAAACAACAAATTCAGACCGGCATTTGGCACGTTGGAGAAAAGCTCCCCTCTCTTAGAAAACAGGCCGCTTATTCAGGTTTGAGTATGATGACAGTGCTACAAGCCTATCAACTGCTAGAAAGCCAAGGTTGGATTGTTTCTCAGTCCCGCTCAGGCTACCGCGTCGCCCCCCATGCCGAGCTTACCCAGAATGGATCAGACAGTGCCATCCATCCTACTGAATCGGTGGATATTAATGACTACATTTTCGATGTGTTGCAAGCCAGCCGCTCCCCCGGCATGGCGAGTTATGGGCATGCGTATGTCGATCCCCTGCTTGCTCCCCGCCACCAAGTAAACCGTTCGCTCACCACCGCGGTACGCTTTATGTCCATTCACAGCGTGGTCGATAATCTCCCTCCGGGCAATGCTCAACTGCGCCACCTGATTGCCCAGCGCTATGCGGCACAGGGGATGCAAGTCTCTCCCGATGAGATAGTGATTACCGCCGGCGGGCTAGATGCACTCAACCTTAGCTTACGCGCGGTCACTCAGCCTGGTGACTGGGTCGCGGTAGAAAGCCCCGCGTTTTACGGCGCGTTACAAGCACTTGAAAATAGGGGGCTGAAAGCGATGGCGATCAGAACGCATCCCACCGAAGGCATTGACCTTGATGCCTTAGAACGCGTCTTGCAAACTCACCCGATTCGCGCTTGCTGGTTAATGAGCAATCATCAAAACCCGTTGGGTTATTCGCTGTCAAACGAGAAGAAAGCGCGTCTAGCCGATCTAGTTAAACGCTATCAGGTTTACTTAATCGAAGATGATGTATATGGCGAGCTCTACGAGGGTGAGCACAAACCACTGCCCACCAAAGCATTCGATAGCAGTGGCCATGTCTTGCACTGCTCATCGTTTTCAAAAACGCTGGTCGATGCCTTTCGCCTCGGCTGGGTTGCGGCAGGTGATCAAGCCCAGAAGCTACAAAAGCTCCAACTGATGAGCACAGTGACCACCAGCGTCCCGATTCAGCTTGCCGTCGCGCACTACTTACACAACCGAAACTACGAGCACCACTTAAAGCAACTGCGCCGCACACTCGCCAAGCGAAAAAAAGCGACATATCAATTTCTTATTGACCACTTGCCCCGAGATGTTGAGGTAGTCAACAGTCAAGGCGGATACTTTTTATGGATTGCATTGCCCAAAGGCAGTAATACCACCGCGCTGTACCACCTTGCGCTCAAACATCATATCAGTATCGCACCGGGTAATATGTTTGCCACGCACGCACAGTTTGCGCATTGCTTTCGGCTCAATGCGTCTTACCCGCTCGATCATGCTCATCAAAATGCGCTGGCAACCTTGTGCGATTTGATTGCACAGCACATTCAAGGTTTGATAAAAAGCTAAGACTGGTTAAGCAACCAAGTGAGGATCGCTTTGCGTGAGGTGGGTGTCGCTTGTTGATACCAGTACCCCATCATCTGCAAAGGCTGACTCTGGGTGGTTGGCAGTGTGCCACTACCATCACGATTAGCAAACGCCCAATCGGCAAATGCGTTACGGTCAGATTCATTGGCTTTTTGATACCAATAATCAATCATCGCTTCAGGCTTCTGTGCCACTTTTTCGCTCGTTTCAGCACCACTAGCAACCAAGGACGGATTAATCCTTTTTCCCACTACCCGCGCCGCTTCTTGATTCGCGGCGGTAAAATACGCTTTAGGGATAGAAAACTGCACACGATTACCACCGCCTGAACTGTTAAAGATAAAGCGTACGTTTGACTCAGGCCAGTTCGCCACGGTTTCGGGAGACAATGGGAACGCAACATATTGCGTGGWTACACAATGTTCGGTGCAAGACTCTGATGTTACACGCATATTTTCTAGTTGAATGGCTTCTCCGTTGATCGTTACCGAATTAAACTCTTGATAATTTTTAAAAAAAGATACTTCTGTGATGAGTTTTGAAGAAGCTAGTTCAGCTTTATCCACATCGCCGGTAGCGTAATTACCCACATAATGGGACGCTGCTTTAACAATATCGGCACCTACCAACGCTTGTGTATCTGGCGTGATCGATTTTGTTGCGATTTGTACATAGTGGTGCCGCTCTTTGATTGATTTCACCACATCGTCAAACTGACTAGACGAATCGTAGCTCGCGCAACCAACCATCAATAAACAACTAGAAGCAGTAATCAGACGTAAATAAGTGTTCATAAACCACCCTTATTGGAAGCAAAAAAGCCGGCCTTCCTGGCCGGCGAAAAATAGAAAGGCAAAGCTGTAGACTAAAAGTTGTATTCAATCCCCACACGGGCAAAGGCACTTTTCTCGTCGGCGTTATAGGCATCATGTTGACCAACGCGTAAATACGGTAAGAAACCGTTATGAGAATACATTAATTGACCCGCAATCACTGATTCGCTGTCATCAACATTCGCGTTATTATCAAGATCGGAGTCACCATTCGCTGCATAACCAAGACGATAGCCCCATGGACCACTCCAGTATTCACCGACTACTGACACTTGTTCTTGTTCTGCCTCAGTATCTTTGTTGACACCATCTGTCTTGTATACACCATCATTGTATTTATAGGCTGCAGACACCTTAAATCCGCCAGGAAGTGGGATCTCAACCCCGGCTAAATAGGCTTGAGTATCAATGTCATCAGAGTAGTTCGAGTTGTATTCGTAACCGCCGTGCAACGTAAAGGCCTCTGCCACAGTATAGTGTGCCGCAGCGCCAAAATGGTTTGAGCCGTTGACATCTTTATCGCCACGTCCAACAGACACATCGAAACTAAAACCATCGAAGTCTGGTGAGTCATAGCGTGCGATATCGCCTTTACGATCATAATGCGACTTAGTGTCCGCACCCCAGTCGAAGACACGGCCTAACCCTGGGTTTGAATAGGGCCAGTCCACCACTTCATACAAAGGCGTAAGCATTCGACCAAAGCGCACCTGACCCCAATCGCCTTTCATACCGATAAAGGTATCACGTCCGCCAAGTGTCGAGCCTGTACCATCTTCACCCACATAACCTGACTCAATTTGCATAAAGATATAAACATCTTCATTGAAGTCTTTTCCCGCCCGGAATCCAATTCGAGACTCATTCTCGTAATCGTAACCGTTGTTATCCTCTTGATAAAATGCGGAAATTGCAGCAACACCATAGATATCAACATTATAATCACTCAACACGCCAACCACATTGTCATGATCAGCTGCTATCGCGCCTGTTGAACCAATAGCGACCAGTGTGCCCAAAAGTGTGTGTTTAAAAACTTTGTTCATGAAATACTCCTGCTGCCTGCAAGATGAGGTCTTGCCCCGTTGGGTTATTAAGTTTTATCGAGTGCAAAACCGATTCGAAAACATAAACATTCATGTCATGTTTTCACCCCGCTGCTTACACATTTCGTGTAACCACATCTCCAGACTAAATACGCAGAGAAAAATATCAATCACGACTTAATTTTTAATACGAATAATATGACGGCGAGCATATTTTAGGCATTTTTATGACATAGATCTGACATCAAAATGCAACACTAAAAACATAAGTATTTGAAT